>NZ_SADP02000003.1:551493-562302 GCF_004010375.2 Mesorhizobium sp. M2E.F.Ca.ET.209.01.1.1
CGGCAGCTCGTCGGGCTTGAGGCAGCTGTTGGGGGCCTCGCCCGGCGAGTTCCATGAAACCGGTGGAATGTAACCAACCGTGATATTCATGCGGCCTTGCTAATGTAACCTCTGCATCGGCCGACTCCCCAACCCGGGAGTCGGCTAGGCCCGGCGGTTCAATCCAACGCACCCCAACAGAGCGCGGAACTGTCGGGCCGCTTATGGACAAGGCGTGGTTCCACAGGCCGATCCCTGCCCCTTCTATTTCGCTCCCGGCGTTGAACCTCCAAGTCGCACGAACGTTGAACGCTACCCATGACGTTTCGGAGCGCAAATGACCAAACAAATCGGATGGAACGATACGTACGGGCCAGCCAAGCTCTCAGCGAGGACGGACCAGGTGTCCAAAAGGTTTTTCGTCGAAGAGATGGCCGGCGATTTGCCGACCGCAGGCCGCGAGATTACCGCGGAGACCCCTGAAGAGGCCGTCGCCCGCGTCATCAGCGATGCTGTTGTAGCTCCAGAGTGGGAAGCAGGCGCCGACGAGAAATGGGTTAGAGTGACGGATAGCGAGCGCGGCGTAATCTATCGATTTCAAATCCCGCTTAAGACGGCTGACTAGCGGCGCGCCCCTACGAGTCCGAAATGAAGAGCCCGCTGCCACTCGGGAGAGATTGGCAACGGGCTCGACCGCTTGCTTATGCAATTCGCGGGCCGCAGTGGGGTTCCGATTCCGATAAAGCAATCTTGATTTTTAATATTAGTTGAACCTAAAGTTATTCGCGGGGGTGTCGTGTTGGAGGATAATCGATGTCAGGTAAACCACCCTCATTCCCGATGCCAAGCGACGTGCTAAGCAAGCTTCCCGATCAAGCCGCCGGCCACCTTCCACCGGCCACCTTTGGCGCCGCTGTTGAGACCGCCTCTGCCGGCGATCATTTCGCTCCACATGCGGACGTTTCGTTGCCGGAAAACGCGAGCACCGCTCTAGCAGACCATGGCTCGCACATTCCCGCTTTTGTGACCGATTGGCTGCTATAACGAAAAATCCCGTCGGCTACTTGGGAGATAGAGCGACGGACCGAAGTCGATGGGGCCTCTGGACAATCTTGTACTGTGCGACCGCATAAGGGCGGAACAGCAGCGGGTCGCGGAGGCCAGGAAGCGGCTGGTGAAGATCGCTCGACTGCCTCAGCCTGGCGGTGTGACTTCCCCAAGACAAAGGTGATCCTGCCGCGTTGCCTTGTCCCTGAACAGGGGCATTGTTAAACTCTGGGCCCTGAGGGAGGCTCCAGGATGGCACTTGACCTTTCGGTAGAGACCACGGCCCGTAAAGCGGCGACGCCGCCCGGCAGATATCTCTTCGGCCCGGTCGCCGATTTCCTCATGCTCGGCGGCAGCGCGTTTCTGATCCTGCCCGTCCTGTTCTTCGTGCCCCGCGAATACGAAGGCCCGCTCGCCGCGACGATGGTTGTCGTGGCCTATCTGGTGAACTACCCGCATTTCGCCCATTCCTACCAGATCTTCTATCGCAATTTCGGCCGCAAGGCGCGTGGCGAGGGATACGACAGGAGCCTGCAGCTTCGCTACATTTTCGCCGGCGTCATCGTCCCGGTGATCATGGCGCTGTTCTTCGCCTATGGCGCGGCGACGTCGAACACGCGGCTGCTCGGCTTCGCGGCCAATGCGATGTTCTTCTTCGTCGGCTGGCACTACGTCAAGCAAGGCTACGGCATGCTGATGGTCGACGCCGTCCTGAAGCGCAAATTCTTCGACGACCGGGACAAGAAGGTGCTGCTCGTCAACAGCTACGCGGTGTGGATCCTTGCCTGGCTGCAGACCAACACGGCCGTGACACAAGGGCAGTATTACGGCCTTCAATATTACACCTTCGCGGCGCCGTCCTGGATTACCGATATTGCCGTCCTTGCGGCCGTCGGATCGACGGCGGCCACGCTTCTGATGCTGATCAACCGCTGGCGACGGAATGGCGGCGGCCTGCCTTACAATGGCATCGTCGCCTATGTCGCCTCGCTCTATCTCTGGATCCTGATTGCCAGGATAAACCCGCTCTGGCTGCTGGTGGTGCCGGCGCTGCACTCGCTGCAATATCTGGCCGTGGTGTGGCGCTATCAGACCAATGTCGAGCGTGACGTCTCGGATGCCGCGAGCGATCCGGAGCCGAAAATACTATCGGTGTTCGGGCCTCGCTACAGGCTGCGGGTGCTGGGGTTCATCATCGGGGGTGGGGCGCTTGGCTATCTCGGCTTCTGGCTGATCCCGTTCGTGCTGACCGCCCTCGTCCCCTACGACAAACAGGTGCTCGGTTCGTCGCTGTTCTTCTTCATCGTGCTGATCTTCATCAACGTGCACCACTACTTCCTCGACAATGTGATGTGGCGCCGCGGCAATCCGGAAGTGTCGAAATATTTGTTTCGATAGGGAAATTCGGGCCGGCAGGCGACGCCGAGGTCACGCGATCAGCGATACATTTCCGCCGGCGTGGCGCTCGAGCCGGCCGGCAAGGTCGAGTTCCAGAAGCACCATGGCGATCTGCGCGGCGCTCAGTCCGGTGTGGCGGATGATGTCGTCCACTGCGATGGGCGTGGGCCCAAGCGCCTCCAGCACGTCCGCGCGGTCGTTTTCACCGGGTGGCGGCATGGCCGACATGTCGGGCGCCTCGGCCAGCGGCGTGGTTCTTGGAGCGCGGGTGCCGGCTAGCGGTGCCAGCGCGCCGAGCACGTCGGCGGCTTCGGTGACCAGCGTGACGCCGTCCTTGAGCAGGGCGTTGCAGCCGGCGGCGCGTGGGTCGAGCGGCGAGCCCGGCACGGCAAAGACCAGCCGGCCCATCTCATTGGCGAGGCGTGCGCTGATCAGCGAGCCGGAGCGTTGCGCGGCTTCGACCACCACCAGGCCGAGGGCCATGCCGGCGACAAGGCGGTTGCGGCGGGGGAAATCCTGGGCGCGCGGCTGCCAGGCGAAGGGCATTTCCGAAACGATCGCGCCGCCGCGATCGGCGATCTCGTCGCACAGGCCGGCATTCTCGGGCGGGTAGGGGACATCGAGCCCGCCGGCGAGAACGCCGATGGTTCCGGTCGAAACGCTGCCTTTGTGCGCGGCCGTATCGATGCCGCGCGCCAGGCCCGACACGATGGCGTAGCCTTCACGGCCGAGGTCGGCTGCCAGCATGCGTGCCATCTTGATGCCGGCCAGCGAGGCGTTGCGGGCGCCGACGATCGCCACTGCCGGCAGACGGAAGGCCGCGCCTTCGCCTTTCACCGCCAGTAGCGGCGGCGGATTGTCCAAGGTTTTCAGCAAAGGCGGATAATCGGCCTCGCCGATACCGACGAAGCGGGCGCCGGCGCGCCGGGCTGTGTCCAGTTCGGCCTCGGCTTCGGCGACGGAAGGGATGCGGACGATACGGTTGGCGCCGCCGGAGATCATCAATTCGGGCAGCATTTCGAGTGCTGCTTCGGCCGAGCCGAAGCGGTTGATCAGCTCGCGAAACGAGGCCGGACCGACATTGGGCGTGCGGATAAGCCGAAGCCAGGCAAGCCGCTGCCGGTCGCTGAGACGCGGGCCGGCGGCCGGAGCGCTCATCCCTTCGCCCCGATCTTGCCTTCGGTGCCGGCCAGCAGCCGCGAGATGTTGGCATGATGCTTGATGATGACGATCAGGCTCATCACGGCGAACAGGCCGGCGATCTGCGGCGTGCTGATGAAAGAGAGCGCGATCGGCACGATGAACGCCGCCGTCAGTGCGGCCAGCGAGGAATAGCGAAACAGGAAGGCCATCGCGAGCCAGACGACGGCGAAGACGAGCATGCCTTGCCAGGCGAGACCGAGCAGCACGCCGAGATAGGTTGCGACGCCCTTGCCGCCCTTGAAGCCGAGCCAGACCGGGAAGAGATGGCCGAGGAAGGCGCCGAAGCCGGCCGCCAGTCCGAAGTCCGGCGAAAAATGCCCGGCGACCAGCGCAGCGGCCGTGCCCTTCAGCGCGTCGAGCAGCAGTGTCGCGGCAGCGAGCCCCTTATTGCCCGTCCTCAGCACATTGGTCGCGCCGATATTGCCGGAACCGATCTTGCGGACGTCGCCGAGACCGGCAGCGCGGGTGATCAGAAGCCCGAATGGGATCGAGCCGAGCAGATAGCCTAAGACGAGCGCGATCGCGTAACCCATCGTTTCCCCCTTATTCTTTTGTCCCGGCTCTCACCTTACGATTGATCCAATTTGCGTTATGCAACTCTGGTTTGCAATAGCTGGCGCTGCTCGGGCATCGGTCGGGCATAATGGTAGAGTCGAGAGGGTTCGCCAAGCAACTCTGTGCCTACAGGCTCGCCAGGGCCGAAGGGCGGTCTATCCGGAAAAACACCGTGCGGCCCGCGACCACCGTCTGCAGGACCTTGCCCTGAAGGCGCGCACCTTCGAAACAGGTGTTCTTCGAGCGCGAGTGCAGGCCGCTTTCGCTGACGATCCATGGCTCGTCGAGATCGACGACCGCGAGATCGGCCGGCGCGCCCGGCCGCAGCGTGCCGCCCGGCAGGCCGAACAGTCTCGCCGGCGCGGTGGACAGCGTCTCGATCAGCCTGAGCAGCGGCACATCGCCATTGTGGTAGAGCCGAAGCGCCGCGCCAAGCAGCGTCTCCAGCCCGATGGCGCCGGCGGCGGCATCGGCGAACGGCAGGCGCTTGGTGTCAACGTCCTGCGGATCGTGCGAGGAGACGATGATGTCGATCGTGCCGTCCTTGACCGCTTCGATCATCGCCAGCCGGTCGTCCTCGGCGCGCAAGGGAGGGGTCAGCCGGAAGAAGGTACGGTATTCGCCGACATCGTTCTCGTTGAGCGACAGATTGTGGATGGCGACCCCAGCCGTGACATTGGCGCCGTCGGTCTTGGCCCGGTTCACCGCGCCGGCCGCCATCGCGGACGAGATTTTGGCGGCGTGATAGGCGCCGCCGGTCAGCCGGGCCAGCGCCAGGTCGCGTTCCAGCGGGATCAGCTCGGCCTCGCGCGGAATGCCCGAAAGGCCGAGCCAGCTTGCATAGAGTCCCTCGTTCATGACGCCGGACGAGGCAAGATTGGCGTCCTGCGTCTCATGCGCGATCACGCCGCCGAAATCGCGCGCATAGGTCAGCGCGCGGCGCATCACCAGCGCGTTGGCGATCGTGTGCCGGCCGTCGGTGTAGGCGACGGCGCCGGCCTCGCGCAGCAGGCCGAATTCGGTCATCTCGCGGCCTTCGAGGCCCTTGGTGATCGCGGCCGCGGGGAAGATGTTCACGCTTGCGGTATCGCGGGCCGTGCGCAGCACGAACTCGACCAGCGCCACATTGTCGATCACCGGATCGGTATCCGGCATCATGACGATGGAGGTGACGCCGCCCGCCGCCGCCGCCACGCTTGCCGAAGCGATGGTCTCGCGATGCTCGCCGCCGGGTTCGCCGATGAAGACGCGAGCGTCGACAAGCCCCGGAATGATCGTCTTGCCGGCGCAGTCGACGACGGTGGCGCCTTCCGGCACGCCCTGGTTCAATGCGGCTTTCCCGGCCGCGACGATCTTGCGGCCGTCGACGATGACGCTGCCGATCTCGTCCACGCCGCGCGACGGGTCGACGACGTGCGCCTTGCTGAAGACGGTCACGCTCATGCGCCGCGTCCCTCATGGTTGCGGCGCGGGTCGAGCAGCGCCTCCATGACCGCCATGCGCACCGCGACCCCCATCTCCACCTGTTCCTGGATGACGCTTTGTGGTCCGTCGGCAATTTCGGAGGCGATCTCGACGCCGCGGTTCATCGGTCCCGGATGCATGACCAGCGCATCGTCCTTGGCGGCTTTCAGCTTTTCCGCATCGAGACCGAAATAGCGGAAATATTCGCGGATCGACGGCACGAAAGCGCCTTCCATGCGTTCGCGCTGCAGGCGCAACATCATCACGACATCGGCATCCTTCAGGCCCTCGGCCATCGAGCGCGCGACGATCACCCCCATCCTGTCGATGCCGGAGGGCAGCAGCGTCGAGGGCGCCACGACGCGCACCTGCGCGCCGAGCGCGTTCAACAGCATGATGTTGGAGCGGGCGACGCGCGAATGCAGGATGTCGCCGCAGATCGCCACGATCAGCTTCGACAGCGGGCCCTTGGCGCGGCGGATGGTCAGCGCGTCGAGCAGCGCCTGCGTCGGGTGCTCATGCGCGCCGTCCCCGGCATTGACCACGGAGCAGCCGACCTTCTGGGCGAGCAGGGCAGCGGCACCCGCCGACTGATGGCGGATGATCAGGATGTCGGGCCGCATGGCGTTGAGGGTCATCGCCGTGTCGATCAGCGTCTCGCCCTTCTTCACGGAGGAACTTGCCACCGACATGTTCATGACGTCGGCGCCGAGACGCTTGCCGGCCAGTTCGAAGGAGGATTGCGTGCGGGTCGATGCCTCGTAGAACAGGTTGATCTGCGTGCGGCCGCGCAGCGTCGAGGTCTTCTTTTCCGGCTGGCGCGAGATCGACACGGCCCGGTCGGCGCGATCGAGCAGCAGCTCGATGTCGGCCGGGGAAAGATCGCGGATGCCCAGAAGATGGCGGTGGGGGAAGAGCGGCAGGGACGAAGCGTCGGTCATCTCAAGGCGCTGCTATAGGGTGCGCTCCGGCCTGCCGCAAGCGCCAGCTTTGGATTGCGGGCGTTCTCCCCGGTATTTTCGTCGCGCGTGCCGTAACGCTTGGGCTATAAGGCCGGATGGCCTCGGATTCGTGATCGCGGCCTTGGGATGTAAGGAAGACGCGTGACCGACGAGGTGATCAACCAGCCGCCGCCGCTGACGGGCGGCAACGCATGGCGGGGCGATCCGTTGCTCATCCAGCTTGCCGAGCGTTTTTCCGATCCCGTGCGCAAGGATCTCGACGGGCTTGGCCGGTTCGTGATGACGCAGGAGGCGCAGGAGCTTGCCCGCCTCGCCAACACCGACACGCCGAAATTGCGCACGCATGACCGCCAGGGCCGGCGCCTCGACCTGGTCGAATACCATCCAGCCTATCACGCCTTGATGCGCCGCTCGGTTGCCGGCGGCCTGCATTCTTCCGTCTGGGAGAACGGCGATGCCGAGATCGGCCGCCGCCACCAGGTGAGGGCGGCGCGCTTCTATCTGACCGCCGAGCTCGAGACCGGGCATCTGTGCCCCATCACCATGACCAGTGCCTCGCTGGCGGCGCTGATGGCGAGCCCAAAACTTTTCCGCGAATGGGCGCCGCGCGTGACGACGCGCAAATACGACCAGACGCAGAAGCCGCCGGTGCAGAAGACCGGGCTGACGCTCGGCATGGGCATGACCGAGAAGCAGGGCGGCACGGATGTGCGCGCCAACACCACCAGGGCGGAGCGCACCGGCAGCGGTTTTTATCGGCTCACCGGCCACAAATGGTTCATGTCGGCACCGATGTCGGACGCTTTCCTGGTGCTCGGTCAGGCACCGGAGGGGCTGTCCTGCTTCCTCGTCCCGCGCATCCTGGGCGACGGGGCCGGCAACGGCTTCCGCTTCCAGCGGCTGAAGGACAAGCTCGGCAACCGCTCCAACGCCTCGTCGGAGGTGGAGTTCGTCAACGCGATCGGCGAGATGGTCGGCGATCCGGGCGCGGGCGTGAAGACCATCATGGATATGGTAACGCTGACCCGGCTCGACTGTGCGGTCGCTTCCTCGGCGCTGATGCGTGCGGGCCTTGCCGAGGCCGTGCACCACACGCGCCATCGTCAGGTGTTCGGCTCGAACCTGATCGACCAGCCGCTGATGCAGCGGGTTCTGGCCGACATGGCGCTCGACGTCGCCGCGGCCACGGCGCTGTCGTTCCGGCTGGCGCGCTCCTTCGACGAGGCGGCGAGCGATCGCGGCGAGGCGGCCTTTGCCCGCGCCATGACGCCTGTGGTCAAATACTGGGTCTGCAAGATCGCGCCGGCGCTGCTCTACGAGGCGATGGAGTGCCTCGGCGGCAACGGCTATGTCGAGGAAGCGCCGCTCGCCCGCTATTATCGCGAAGCGCCGGTCAACGCGATCTGGGAGGGCTCGGGCAATGTCATGGCGCTCGACGTGCTGCGCGTGCTTGGCCGGGCGCCCGGGCTGTTCGAGGAAGTGCTGGCCGGCATCGACCGCGATCTCGGCACCGGCGGACGCGGCACGATCGGCGTGCTGAAGGCGGCGATGCAGGTCGCCTCGACCGACCAGGGGTCGGCGCGCCTCTTGACGGAACAACTCGCGCTTTCGGCCGCCGCGGCGGAGCTGCGCCGGCTGGGAGCAGGGCGGATCGCCGACGCCTTCGTCGAAACGCGGCTCGGCGGCCAGTGGCGCACCACCTACGGCATGCTCGATTCGCGCCACGATGCGCGCATGATCATCGATACGCTCTATCCGCCGGTGGTCTGATCCACCTTTCCAACGCCGATTGCCGGCCTGTGGATAGCCGTTAACCTTAACAAATGGTTTCCATTGCGGCGGACCTTCGCAAAGCCCAATCTCCGCTTGCTGGAGTAAGGAAGGGTTAACCATGGCCCGGGCTCCGCGAAGCAGGATCCTTATGCGGCACGTGTTGAGCTCAGTTCTGGCCTTGCATTGGGCGGTGATTTTCGCCCTGCTTGCCTATGTCTGCATGGACGGCAGCCGGGGCATAGCTGCGGCGCTTGGCGTGCTTGGCCTCTCGATCCAGGGCGGCCGGTTTCCGCAGCTTGAAAATGTCGCCGTGGTCGCGCCGCTTTCGGTCGCGCTCCTGACCGTCGCTGTGTTGTTCTGCTGGGCTTTTGTCGAAACGCTGCTCAACGGGGCGGCAAGGCCGGACGCGGGTGAGAGCGTGGCGCGGGTCGCTTTCATTTTCGCGTCGTCCCTGCTTTCGCTGATTCTTATTGGCGGCGTGGCGCAAGGCATCGACGGCCTGTTCGTGATAGTCGGCATTCAGATGACGGCACTCCTTGCCTCCTATGTCGCGGTGACGGCGGAACGCCGCTCCGCCTTTGCCGCGGCAATGAATTTGCCCCAAGGCGATGTTCGTTTTGCCTCGCGCATGGCGATGGGGGCTGCGCACAGCTCCTTGCTTTCGCGCATATCAGGCCGTCCGGAAAACAAGCCTGGAGGCAGCCGCTGATGCGCACGCTGTTCACACTCTGGGCTGCTCCGATGGCCATCTTCTGGGGATGGTTCTTCCTGTCGGCCAACGACATGAATTTCGGCTATGTGATGCTGAGCCGACAGGTGCACGATTTCGCCTTCCAGCTTTATGGCCAGATGCTCGGCGTCGACCCGGCCATCATCCCGGGCATGGTGGCGCGGACCTGCGTTTTCGACTTTTTCCTGCTGATGGGGCTGTGGGCCTTCCGCCGCCGGCGCAATATCGCCGAATGGATAAGGCAGCGCCGGCAGGGCGATATCAGCCCGGATCGCCTCGGCCGAGTGACTGAAGCCGGTCCAACGCTCCCTGCAGAATAAAGGCGGCGGCCGCCGAATCGATCTTGCCGGCGCGCTTCTTGCGCGAGAAATCCATCTCGATCAGCGTGCGTTCGGCCGCGACCGTCGACAGGCGCTCATCCCACAGCACGAAGGGCAGATCGGAAAGCGGCGCCATGTTGCGGACGAAGGCGCGCGATTTTTGCGCACGGGGCCCTTCCGAGCCGTCCATGTTGACGGGAAGGCCGAGCACGACGGCGCCGACATTGTCCTTCTCGAGCTGAGCGAGCAGTTGAGCGGCATCGAGCGAAAATTTCTTGCGCAGGATGACCGGACGCGGATGGGCGAAGGACAACCTGCGATCGGAGACCGCGACGCCGATCGTCTTGTCGCCGAGATCGAGCCCGGCGAGCGTCTTGCCGTCGGCAAGCCGCCCCGGCAGTTCCTCGATTGAAATAATGCCCAACGGCTTTTCCTGACATCCGGGCGTCGCACATCCTTTTGACGGTAGAGAACGCCGCGCTACTTTCAATTTGCCGCCAGCGTTCTATCCTTCGGCAACGGAAAAATCGAGGAAAGCATTGATGAAACTGACCTGGTACGGACATTCGGCATTCCGCGTCGAGACCAAGGACGCCACCATTCTCATCGACCCCTATCTGGTCGGCAACCCGTCCTGGACGGGCGGCTGGGAAGGGCCGGCGGAAGGCGTCACGCATGTTCTCCTGACCCATGGCCATAACGACCATGTCAGCGGCGCGGTCGAGGTGCTGAAGAAAAGTGGCGCCATGCTGGTCGCCAATTTCGAGATCTGCATGTATCTGGTCGGCCAGGGCGTCAGCGGCGACAAGATCAATCCGGGCAATATCGGCGGCACCGTCGATTGCGGGCCGTTCACCACGACCTTCGTCCAGGCGCTGCATTCGTCTTCTTTCGGCGGCCAGGGCGGCACGAACACCTATCTCGGCAATCCGGGTGGGCTCGTCCTGCATTTTCCCGAAGACAAGACGCTCTACCACATGGGTGACACCGACATCTTCTCCGACATGGGGCTGATCAACGAGCTGCACGAGCCCAAGGTCGGTATTGTGCCGATCGGCGACCGCTTCACCATGGGCGGCGCGGTGGCCGCTCTTGCCTGCCGCCGCTTTTTCGGTTTCGACACCGTCATTCCCTGTCATTTCAGGACTTTCCCGATGCTCGACCAGACCGCCGACAAGTTCGTCGCCGGCATGGAGGGCTCGGGCGTCAAGGTGGCGCTGCCGGAGATCGGCAAGGCGATCACGATCTAGCTGTGGAGCCTCAATAGGTTGTCCTTGGTCAGTCCGAGGCGGCTGATAGGTGGTTTTGATTTTAAGCTGCCGTGTGGCCTATGCCAATTGTAGCGGTGAAGCCATCGCGGCAGCTCCGCAGTGCGCTC
>NZ_SADP02000397.1:0-355 GCF_004010375.2 Mesorhizobium sp. M2E.F.Ca.ET.209.01.1.1
AGTAACGTCCGTTCCTGCCGCGCCAACCGGGGCAAGGCGCGGCGTTACGGCACGTTGTTCCCCGATCGAATTGTCTGCTTTCGTCTGCGTGACGATACGCCTGCTCCTGCGCAGGGTCAACGGAATCAGCGGAAAGCCCAGCGCATCGACCCCGTCCCGAAGGCGGTGGTCGCGCCGAGCTCCTGTTGGTCCCGGAGACCGCGGAGTCTCTGGGTTGCTGGTCATGGGGGCTTCCTTTCCGGGGCCGCACCATGCGGCACCTGGACATCAGTCGCTGGCCGGCGTGGAAAGGTTCATGGAAGCCTTGCGCAGAATGCTTGCGCGCGATGCCGCCTGTTCTTATATACGCGCCAAG
>NZ_SADP02000398.1:0-375 GCF_004010375.2 Mesorhizobium sp. M2E.F.Ca.ET.209.01.1.1
GCGATCTGGGCTGCGGAAGGAAAGGTCCTCACAGCTGCTTCAACCAACGATATTACCAAGATGGATCCCCAATTCTACACTGCCGTCTCTGAAGTGAGCGTGATGGAGTGTCTCTATTCGAAGCTCACGCGATTCAAGCCGGGCTCCGAATGGGGCTGGGAGTTGGAAGCGGCCGAAAAACTGGAGCAGGTCGATCCAACCCATGTCCGCTTTCGCCTAAAAAAAGGGATCAAATTCACTGGCGATTACGGCGAACTTACCGCCAAAGACGTAAAATTTTCCTTTGAGCGGGGGATCAAGCACAATTCGCCGGTCAAAGATAATTGGGGTTCACTCGATCATGTCGAGATTGAAGATGACTATACTGGCGTAATC
>NZ_SADP02000399.1:0-374 GCF_004010375.2 Mesorhizobium sp. M2E.F.Ca.ET.209.01.1.1
GCCAAACCGACGGTCGCCGCCATCCACGGCACGGCGCTGGGCGGCGGGCTGGAACTGGCGCTCGGCTGCCATTTTCGTGTCGCCGATCGCGGCGCCAAGCTCGGCCTGCCGGAAGTGAAGCTCGGCCTTTTGCCGGGCGGCGGCGGCACGGTGCACCTGCCGCGCTTGGTCGGCCCCGCGAAAGCGCTCGGCATGATCGTTTCCGGAACGCCGATTTCGGCAAGCGAGGCGAAAGCAGCGGGCCTTGCCGATGCGGTCGCCGATGGCGATCTGTTGGCGGAGGCGGTTCGTTTCGCCAAGGAAATGGCTGACCGAGGCGGTCCATTCGTGCCGGTCCGTGACCGTAACGACCGCCTCGGCGAAACCGACCTCGC
>NZ_SADP02000400.1:0-374 GCF_004010375.2 Mesorhizobium sp. M2E.F.Ca.ET.209.01.1.1
CGGACCGCGGATACCGGCGCGGGTGACAGACTGGCCAGGCGCCGCTTGGAGCGCGGCCGGCTGGCGTGCTATCGCAATGCCGGGAGGCGGCGATGCGTGTCATTTTCAGATGTGATCCGATCCTGGCGCAGCATTTGCCGCGTCCGGTGCCCGCGCGCGGCGTGCTGCCGGACTGGCTGCGCGCGATGCCCGCCACCGCCTATTCGGCGATTCACGGCCGCGACATTCGCACGCTCAAGCAATGCCCGCCGGTCGTCGACGCGATGACCTACGGCTTCATGATCCTGATGGCCTGCGGCGTCGTCGTCGACCGGGGCAAGGTTTCCTGCGCCTGGGCTATCGCGGAATCCGTCACCAGGAACCGCCCACGAGCC
>NZ_SADP02000401.1:0-374 GCF_004010375.2 Mesorhizobium sp. M2E.F.Ca.ET.209.01.1.1
AAGAAAGGGCGATGATGACCGCGCCATTGCTGACTATCACCAGGCAATCCGCCTCGACCCTACGCTTGCCAACGCCTACAACAATCGAGGCTCCGCATGGGCGCACAAAGGCGATTACGACCGTGCCATTGCCGACTATGACCAGGCAATTCAGCTCGATCCCAAACATGCCAACGCCTACTACAACCGTGGCCTCTCCCGGGCGGCCAAAGGTAACCAGGAGCGTGCTATCGCTGATTACAGCGAGGTGATAAGACTCAATCCAACACATGCCCTCGCCTATCAAGATCGAGGTTCTGCTTGGGCCAACAAGGGCGACAACGATCGCGCCATTGCCGACTATAACCAGGCGATAAGCCTTGATCCGAAAAATG
>NZ_SADP02000402.1:0-374 GCF_004010375.2 Mesorhizobium sp. M2E.F.Ca.ET.209.01.1.1
ACTGGAGAGGGTTTTTGGCTTCCCGCCGAAGCTATTCCGACCTGGTAGCGGCGCTGGATAATTTCGATGGCCAAAAGAGCCCTATGGAGCTGCCGCGCCCCCAGGGACAGCTCTCGGTAGAGGAGTTGACGATAGCGCCCCCGGGCACACAACGGCCGACGGTTCTGAACGTGAGCTTTCGCCTGGCCAGCGGTGCAGGGATGGCGGTCATCGGCCCTAGCGGCTCCGGCAAGACGACACTGGTGCGTGGCCTTGTCGGGGTATGGAAGTCAATTCGGGGAAGCGTACGACTGGATGGAGCCGCACTCGATCAGTGGGATTCGGAACTGCTCGGCGCCCACATTGGCTACCTGCCCCAGGATGTCGAACTGTTC
>NZ_SADP02000403.1:0-374 GCF_004010375.2 Mesorhizobium sp. M2E.F.Ca.ET.209.01.1.1
TGGGCTTCGTGCTGCTGGTTGTAGAGGTCATCGCGCCGGGTTTCTTCATGCTTTGGATCGGCATCGCCGCCCTGATCGTCGGCGCGGTGTCGCTGCTGATCTGGGATGCCGCCATCTGGACATGGCAGGTCCAGGTGCTGCTGTTCCTCGTGCTGTCGCTGGTTTCAGCCTTTGTCGGCAAGAAACTCATGGGCGGACGCGACCAGCCGACCGACCAGCCCCTGCTCAACCGCCGTGGTGCGCAGATGATCGGCAGGATGGCGACACTTGCCGAACCGATCCGCGACGGCCGTGGCCGCAGCAAGCTCGGCGACACGCTGTGGCGCGTTTCCGGCCCTGACCTGCCCGCCGGCACCCAAGTCCGCGTCACCGCC
>NZ_SADP02000404.1:0-374 GCF_004010375.2 Mesorhizobium sp. M2E.F.Ca.ET.209.01.1.1
CGTCCAGCAGGTCCTTCAGGCCAGGATAATGATAGAGCAGGGCGGTCGAACTCATCCCTGCCTCATTGGCGACGTCGCGCAACGTGACGCCGGCAAGGCCGCGCTTGGCGATCATCGATTCCGCTGCCGCGACGAGCGTGAGGCGACGATCGGCCTGGGTTTTGGGTCGTCCCATCTTCGTTTCCTGAATTTGATTCAGTTTAAAACAGCCTCATGAAATTTCGCAAGCACCAATGCACCATATTAATTGACGATATCTGACTCCATCGCTAGGCTCCCGTCGGAGGAAAATTTTTATCCTATTAAAAAAAGGGGAGGAAGATGTCTACAAACGAAGCAACGACAGGGGCAACCGCCAAGGCCGCGCCCGCCGC
>NZ_SADP02000405.1:0-374 GCF_004010375.2 Mesorhizobium sp. M2E.F.Ca.ET.209.01.1.1
GCCACGCCGCGCGGGATGGCAAGGTTGCCCATCTTCTTCTTGTCGGAGACGAACTGCACCAATGGGATGACCGCGAAGGGCAGTTGCATGGACAACACCACCTGGCTGAACACCAGCAGCTGGCTGGTGCCCTTCTCGCCATAGAGCGCGGTAACGGCCACCACCGGAATGATGGCGAGGCCGCGCGTCAGCAGCCGTCGTGCCCAGTTGGGAATACGCAGACGCAGAAAACCTTCCATGATGATCTGGCCGGCGAGCGTTGCCGTCACCGTCGAGTTGAGGCCCGAGGCGAGCAGTGCCACGGCAAACAGGATCGAGGCGATGCCCAGGCCAAGCAGTGGCGACAGAAGCTTGAAGGCCTGGTCGATCTCGGC
>NZ_SADP02000406.1:0-374 GCF_004010375.2 Mesorhizobium sp. M2E.F.Ca.ET.209.01.1.1
GCCGCCGGCGGACGCCGTCACCTGATCTCCGAGATCAACTCGACGATTTCGGCCAAAGCGCTCATCGGTCCCTGGCGCATGAACGGAACGCTGCGCTTCGACGGCATGCGCACGGACGTGTCGGCCTCTACCGGCAAGCTCGAGGCCGACGGCCAGATGCGGCTGAGGCTGAAGGCGGATCCCGACGCCTATCCGTTGATCATCGAAACCGACGGCAATGCCGGCATCGTCAAGGGCGCCGCGGACAATTCCCGCCAGCTCAAGATCTCCGGCGCCGACCGGAATTCGGCCGAGCTGCGCGGCAATGACGGCGAGCCGGTCAAGATTAGCACCGGCAAGCCCGATCCGGGTTTTCGGCTGAACGGCAAGTTCGC
>NZ_SADP02000040.1:0-12176 GCF_004010375.2 Mesorhizobium sp. M2E.F.Ca.ET.209.01.1.1
TCGGCCAGCGCTCACCCAAGGCGATCGCCGCGCTCGTCGGCCTTGCCCCGTTCGACAACAAGAGCGGCAAGCTCAACCGCAGGAGCCAGATCCAGGGCGGGCGATCACGCGTGCGCCGCGCCCTCTATATGGCAGCCCTCATCAGAACCTGTGAGCGCTTCAAGACCTTCTACACAGCGCTTGCTGCCCGCTCGGGGTCCAAGAAACTGGCCATCATCGCCGTCGCAAGGAAGCTTCTGGTCGTCCTCAACGCCATCATTCGCGACAAAACCGCATTCGCGTGAACACAGTTGCCATTCCGTGACTTGGAAGCGCCGCCACGGTGCAGAATTCTGCTCCGTCGCACCCTTCGGCGAAGGTCACGGAATGGATCCTCGGGTCTACGCGTCCGCTTCGCTCCCGCTCCGCCCGTGGATGACGAAGTTCGGGCGCTTCGGCTAATCTCGAAGGTTGCGATTGCCACCGAGGGAGAACGTCGGCGCTCGCCACGGGCCGGCTTCCAACTGCCGTCGCGATCCTAGGCTGGCCGCTTCTTCTGCTTCTTGCGCTTTGCCGGCTGGTCGGATTTCGGCCCGTCGAACTTTGGCCCATCGAATTTTGGCTTGTCGAACTTCGCCTTGCCGGGCTTCTTCGCCCAGGGTTTCGCGTCGCCACCGGGCCGCTCGCCCGGCGCCTGCTTTTCGAATCCGGCCGCGCCCTGGTCGAAGGGCCGCTTGCCGCGGTGCGGCTTCTTGTCCGGCTTCGGCGGCTGGTAGCCGGCGCGCGACAGGTCCGGCGTGCCGTCGATGCGCCTCACCGCGATGCTGCCCTGCAGCTTGCGGTCGGGGCCGATCGCGGCGACGAACCGGTCGGCCCAGTCGGCGGCGATCTGGACGAAGGTTTCTTCCGGCTGCATCTTGATGGCGCCAATCTCGCGCTTGGACATGCCGGCGGTGCGGCACAGCATCGGTATCAGCCAGCGCGGCTCGGCATTCTGCCGGCGTCCGACCGACAGCGAGAACCAGGCGCTGTCGCCGAAATCGTCGCGGCGAGCTTGTGTTTCCTCCTGGCGCGTAAACTTCTCTTTCGATGGCGCGAAGGGCGCGACGTCGATCAGGTCCTCGGGCGCCGAGCGGCTGCCGCGGCAAAGCCGCACGAAGGCGGCGGCCACCACCTCGGCGCCGTGCCGCTCCAGAAGCGCGGCGGCGAAGTCGCGCTCCTCGTCCTTCACCGGCTCACTAAACGATGGGTCGGCCAGGATGCGCTCGTCGTCGCGCCGCAGCACCTCGTCGGCCGAGGGTGGGTTCGCCCAGGTCGCGGTCAGGCCGGCATTGGCAAGCAGCCGCTCGGTGCGCCGGCGGGCATTGCCCGGCACGATCAGCGCGCTCACCCCCTTGCGGCCGGCGCGTCCGGTGCGGCCGCTGCGATGCAGCAGCGTCTCCGGATTGCTCGGCAGGTCGGCGTGGATGACCAGCTCGAGGTTCGGCAGATCGATGCCGCGCGCCGCGACATCCGTGGCAATGCAGACCTTCGCGCGGCCGTCCCGCATCGCCTGCAGGGCGTGGCTGCGCTCGTTCTGGCTGAGCTCGCCGGACAACGCCACGACCGAGAAATTGCGGTTGTTGAACCGCGCGGTAAGGTGGTTCACCGCCGCGCGGGTGTTGCAGAACACCATTGCGTTGGTGGCCTCATAATAGCGAAGCACGTTGATGATGGCGTTCTCACGATCGGCGGGCGCGACGGAAAGCGCGCGGTATTCGATGTCGAGATGCTGCTTTTCCTCGCCGCCGGCCGAGATGCGCACCGCATCGCGCTGGTAGCTTTTTGCCAGCGTGGCAATGGAGCGCGGCACGGTGGCGGAAAACATCAGCGTGCGGCGTCCGGCGGGCGCGGCGTCGAGGATGAATTCGAGGTCCTCGCGAAAGCCGAGATCGAGCATCTCGTCGGCTTCGTCCAGCACAACGGCCTTCAGCGCCGACATGTCGAGCACGCCGCGAGTGATGTGGTCGCGCAGCCGGCCCGGCGTGCCGACGACGATATGGGCGCCCCGCTCCAGCGCGCGCCGCTCGGTGCGCATGTCCATGCCGCCGACGCAGGAGGCGATCTGCGCGCCGGTCAGCTCGTAAAGCCATTCGAGCTCGCGTCGCACCTGCAGCGCCAGCTCGCGGGTCGGCGCCACGACCAGACCCAGCGGCGCGCTGGCATCGGCGAAACGCTCGGCGCCGCCAAGCAGGGTTGGCGCCACGGCAAGGCCGAAGGCGACTGTCTTGCCCGAGCCGGTCTGCGCCGAGACCAGCGCGTCGGCCTCGCCGAGCTCCGGCCCCAGCACGGCCTTCTGCACCGGCGTCAGCGCCGAATAACCGCGCTTTTCCAGCGCCTCTGCCAGCGCAGGAACGATCATCTCGAAACTGGACATTTTCTTCTTTCGGAATTCGGAGTTTAGGTGCTCGTCGCGGAGCACAGGGCCGGCACTGCGCCAGCCAAAGGATATTTGCGGCGTTCCTACTTCCTGCGACCGCCATTGTACAGGGCAAGCGGCACCGCCTCTCCTTCTCCCCTTGTGGGAGAAGGTGGATCGGCGCGTCAGCGCCGAGACGGATGAGGGGTGTTCCAGCGGAGTGAGACGTCGGAATTCCCTGGAGCACCCCTCATCCGACCGAGCTTCGCTCGGCCACCTTCCCCCACAAGGGGGGAAGGGGGAGCCCCACCGCCAATTGACTCTTTTGCCAAACCGCGTAAAAGCCCGCGTCGAACGGGATCGTTATTCGATGCGCGGCCTTTTGATGGCTCTTCTTGCATTCGATGCCCCCAGCCTCAATGCGAACCATTGGGCCGGGCGCTTCGGCGCGTCCGTCCGTTCCAGCAAGATTCTGGGTTCCAGCAAAACTACGGCCAAAACCACCACCAAAACGGTGTGATTCCCTTGGCCTAACCACCCTCTCCCGGGTCCGGCCCGGGGGATGAAACCCGCATGAGGCCGGCGGGTTTTCTCCAACAACCAAGCGGAGAGGGACAGGAGATATCAGATGAGTTTCAAGGTTGCGGTAGTCGGCGCCACGGGCAATGTGGGCCGCGAAATGCTCAACATTCTGGACGAGCGCGGCTTCCCGGTGAGCGAAGTGGTGGCGCTGGCGTCGCGGCGTAGCCAGGGCACCGAAGTGTCCTTCGGCGACCGCACGCTGAAGGTCAAGGCGCTCGACACCTATGATTTTTCCGACACCGACCTCTGCGTCATGTCGGCCGGCGGCAACGTCTCCAAGGAATGGTCGCCCAAGATCGGCAAGCAGGGCTGCGTCGTCATCGATAATTCGTCGGCCTTCCGCTACGACCCGGACGTGCCGCTGATCGTGCCGGAGGTGAACCCGGACGCGGTCTCGCTGTTCTCGCGCAAGAACATCATCGCCAATCCGAACTGCTCGACGGCGCAGCTGGTCGTCGCGCTGAAGCCGCTGCACGACGTCGCCACCATCAAGCGCGTCGTCGTCGCCACCTACCAGTCGGTCTCCGGCGCCGGCAAGGAAGGCATGGACGAGCTGTTCACGCAGACCCGCGCCGTCTTCGTCGCCGACCAGGTCGACGTCAAGAAGTTCACCAAGCGCATCGCCTTCAACGTCATTCCGCATATCGACGTCTTCCTCGACGACGGCTCAACCAAGGAAGAGTGGAAGATGGTGGCCGAGACCAAGAAGATGCTCGACCCCAAGATCAAGCTGACGGCGACCTGCGTGCGCGTGCCGGTGTTCATCGGCCATTCGGAAGCGGTCAACATCGAGTTCGAGAGGCCGATCACGGCGGACCAGGCGCGCGAGATCCTGCGCGAGGCGCCCGGATGCCAGGTGCTCGATAAGCGCGAGAACGGCGGCTACATCACGCCGCTGGAATCGGCCGGCGAGGACGCCACCTTCATCTCGCGCATCCGCGAGGATTCGACGGTCGACAACGGCCTGTCGATGTGGGTTGTCTCCGACAATCTGCGCAAGGGCGCGGCGCTGAACGCCGTACAGATCGCCGAACTGCTGGTCGAGCGCGGCCTGATCCAGCCGAAGAAGAAGGCGGCCTGACGGAGTTTAGTTCCCGCTCACGGGCCGTATCGCCGCTATCGCGGCTGGCCCTCCGCGGGGGCGCCGGGCGGCCCGCGGTCGCGGGCTCGGCCTTCGGCCGTTGTTTTAGCTCACGGGCTGTTCCGCCGCTGCCGCGGCGGGCCCTCCGCGGGGGTGCCGAATGATCGGCGGCCCGCAGTCGCGGGCTCGGCCTTCGGCCGTTTGTTATCGCTCATGGAGGAACGCGGCTGTGCCAAGTTAGCGGAAGCGGATGACTTCGATGAAGGCCTTGCGTCTGACGATGAACTCCCGCAGCAGCGGCAGGAAGAAGGCCTTGCTGAAGCGTCCGATCGGCGGCTCGGGTTCGAGATAGAAGGACTTGCCGACGAGATCGGAGTTGAACTCGTCGAGGATGATCCACAACCGCCGGTCGGCGTCGAGTCCCGCGCGGCGCCTCTCGATGGCGGGGATCTCCACCGCGAACCGAGCTTTCTCCGGCTCCTTGGTGGTGATCGGGAAGAACAGGACAAGATCGCCATCCGCTCGCACAACCCGCACGCCGACGGCGACGGGCCGTTCCTTGCGGCCCTCCGTCTCGCCGGCGCGGGCTTGGCGTGCCCAGAGGTAAGGGTAACGGATGACCGTTGCCGTGCGGATGTCGTCGTAGCTCATGTCCGCCCCGTTTCATCCTCCTGCGCATAGGCTTCAACGGCGCTCTCGAAATCGGCGAAGAGGCTGTCAGACATGGTCTCGATTGTACCGGCAGAGCGGCTATCCGACTGGCGCACCAGCCGCGCGTAGTCCTCGATGTTGAGAAGCACGAGACGCGGCTTGTTGCGCTGGGTAATCGTCACCGGACGGCGCAGGGCCTCGGCGATAATGTCGCCGGACTTCCGGGAAAGCTCGCTCGTCGAATAGGAACCACCTGAGCGGGGCATAGCGACCTCCAATTCCTGCTGATTGCTGCAATATACAGCATTGGCAGCATTTGCGCAAAAGCGATGAAATGCGCCCACGGGCTGGGTTTCAGGATCGCCGTCCAGGATAGATCAAGCTAGTCGCCGGGCATGAGACCTTTCCGCAGTGGGGAGGTAGCAGGGTGGCTGGGTAGCGCCGGCTCTTCGATCTTCTCGTGGTCAGGCACCGCTCTCCGCCGCCAGCGCCCGCAATATCACCAGCGCTTCCTCCGCTCGCTCTGCCGGCACGAACAGATGGTCGTGATAGAAGGCCGACACAGGATTGACGCCCATGCCGGCCGCTGCCAGCCGTGTCGTGATGGCGGCGAGGAAGCCGACGGCCTCCAGCGAGGAGTGGATGTCGAGCGTGATCATGCGGCAGCGGAACATGCCAGCAAGGCCGGCGGCTTTCGCCTCGTCTTCCGCCACGATCAGCGTCACGCCCTCGCGCTCGCGAAATTGCAGCACGGTTTCGAGCCCGTCAGGGACCGGGGCGCCCGGCTTCAGCGTCGCGAAGACATAGGTTCCGGCGAGCAACTGCGGCGTTATCGATGCCAGCAGCTTTTGCAGGTCCGTCTCGCCGCTCATGTTTCCTTCCTTTTGTCTGGCGCCCTGCGACGTTCTCGATAGTTCCGCTCGAAACGTCAACGGTCCGGCGCATGGACGACATGGCGATGTCGCTGGCGGCCGAGCCGCGGCCTCGTTATCGCCGTAGAGACATAACGGCTCGCAAAGGGTTCATCCAATGATCGTCCGTCCGCGCCCGACATTCCTGCAGCTCTTCTTCATCATGCGCGGCTCGGTGGTGCCGCGCATCCTGCCGCAGATTTTCGGTTTCGCCCTCTATGCGGCGGTTATCCAGCTCGTGGCGCGGCACTTCCAGCTCGATCTCAGCGCCTTCAGCATCGCGCCGTTCGGCCTCGTCGGCGTGACGCTGTCGATCTATCTGTCGTTCCGCAACAACGCCGCCTATGACCGCTGGTGGGAGGCGCGCAAGCTCTGGGGCGCGCTGGTCTTCGAGATCCGCAACCTGGCGCGCGCCACCACCAGCCTGATCGGCGACCGCGCCGAGCAGCGCGCGCTTCTGATGGAGGCGCTGGCCTTCTGCCACCTGCTGCGCGGACAATTGCGGCGGATCGACAGCATAAAGGACGCGCGCGCCTTCATCGGCGACGAGGTCGACAAGGGCGCCGCCCGCGCCAACCCTGCCGAAGACATGGTCCGCCGCATGGGCCGGCGCGCCAATGCGCGGCGCGAGGCCGGCGCGCTCGACCCGATCGGCTTCCGCATCCTCGATGAAAGGCTGGCCGCGATCGCCGCCATCCAGGCCGGTTGCGAGCGCATTGCCGGCACGCCCCTGCCCTTCGCCTATACGCTTCTGCTGCACCGCACGGCCTATGTCGTCTGCCTGCTCCTGCCGATCGGCCTGATCTCGATCACGGGCTGGGCGACGCCGCTGTTCACGGCGCTGATCGCCTACACCTTCTTCGGCCTCGACGCGCTGTCGGAAGAGCTCGAGGATCCGTTCGGCGTCGAGGCCAACGACCTCGCGCTCGACGGGCTCTGCCGCGTCTGCGAGATCTCCGTGTTCGAGGCGCTGGACGAGACGCCGCCGAAGATGATCGCGGCCGACAAGTTCTATTTTTCGTGAGGTGGCTGCGTCACCACGCCGAGGTTCAGGGCAAAAAGCGCCGGCCGTGTAGGATCGCGGTCCGCTCCTTCGTCCTTGGATCGAACCGGCAAAATGGCCGGCGTTCGTAACCTTGGAGGGAACATCCATGAGCATTTCCGAAGCCGCGCCTGCTTCAAAAGGCGCTTTGTGGGCCGGGCGCGCGCTCAGCGCCGCCGTGGTCCTGTTCATGATCTTCGACGGCGTCATCAAGCTGCCGCCGCTCGAAATCGTCACCCAGACGATGACCGAGCTCGGCTGGCCGGCGGACGCCAATGTCGCGCGCCTGATCGGGGTCGTCGGGCTGATCTCGACCGCGCTCTATGCGCTACCGCGCACCTCCGTGCTCGGCGCCATCCTGCTCACCGCCTATATGGGCGGCGCGATTTCGACGCATGTGCGGATCGGCAACCCTCTGTTCTCGCATACGCTGTTCGGCGTCTATCTCGGCGTCATCCTGTGGGGCGGGCTTTATCTGCGCGACCCGAGGGTGCGCGCGCTGATCCCGTTCAGCCGATAGGAGGAGACGATAGTGCTCACCACCATTCTCATCATCCTCGTTATCATCATCGCCGCCGTGCTGATCTATGCCGCGACACGACCGAACGATTTCGTCGTCAGCCGCGCGGCCAGCATCAAGGCGCCGGCCGAGGCGATCTTTCCGCTGATCAACGATTTCCGGCGCTGGCCCGAGTGGTCGCCCTTTGAAAAGCTCGACCCTCAGATGCGGCGCACGCTGTCCGGCGCCGACAGCGGCAAGGGCGCGGCCTATGCCTGGGAAGGCAACTCCAAGGCCGGAAAGGGCCGCATGGAGATCACCGCTTCGGTACCGTCCTCGCAGGTGTCGCTCAAGCTGGACTTCGAAAAGCCATTCCGGGCCAACAACATTGTCGACTTCTCGCTCTCGCCGTTCGGCGATGGCACGACGGTCACTTGGGCCATGCGCGGCGCGAGGCCCTTTATCGCCAAGCTGATGGGCCTGTTCATGAATTTCGACAACCTGATCGGCAAGGATTTCGAGGCCGGGCTCGACAAGCTGAAACGTGCCGTTGAGCGCTGAAAATCGAGTAATTTCAATTATCTGACAACATCTATCAGGCTTTGGCCGGTGCCGAGCAGGCCAATCCTTCGTTGTTCCAGGGATCAAATTAGCCGTTTGTGAGTTTAGGCCATGGCGGCGAGGACGGCGCTTGAGAGAGGAACAGCAATGACGGCGCTTGAGAGAGGAACAGCAATGAAGAAAGCAATTACCATTCTGGTGCTGACGATGGCCTTGGGCGCCTGCTCGCAGACGGAAAAGGGCGCTGCGATCGGCGGCCTGGGCGGCGCGGCGGTCGGCGCGGCCGTTGCCAACGATCCAGTGCAAGGCGCGGTGGTCGGCGGCGCGGTTGGCGCGGTTGCAGGCGCGCTGATCGGCCATGCCAGCGAGGCCGGCCAGTGCCGTTATCGAGACCGTTACGGTCGCGTCTATGTGGCGCGCTGCCCGTCCGGCTACTGAGGGTATCGGACCGGCCAAACAAAAACGGCGGGCGCGTGCCCGCCGTTCTCATATGCGAAAAGCGACCGTGATTACTCGGCGGTGGCGGCCTCGGCCGGCGTGGCGGTCGCCGCGGCGGCAGCAGCGGCCGCATCCTCCTGCGCCTTCTTCAGCAGCGCGGCGCGTTCCTGCGCCTTCTTGCCGGGCAGGGCCTTGTTCGGGTTCGAGCGGGCTTCGCGCTTGGCAAGGCCGGCCTCGTCGAGGAAACGCAGCACGCGGTCGGTCGGCTGGGCGCCGTGCGACAGCCAATGCTTGACGCGCTCGGCGTCCACCTTGACGCGCTCGCCGTCCTTCGGCAGCAGCGGGTTCCACGAGCCCAGCGACTCGATGAAACGGCCGTCGCGCGGCGAACGGGCGTCGGCAACGACGACGTGGTAGTAAGGACGCTTCTTCGAACCCGCACGGGCCAGTCTGATCTTCAGTGCCATTCTTTTCTCCTAAAAGCTCTGATTTCGTTGATGTGGTTGCGGCTGAATTCTCAGCCGGCTTTGGCAGCGCCGTTGTTCGCGGCGATCTGTTCGTGGTGGCGGATGACTTCACGGACGACGAAGTTCAAAAACTTCTCCGCGAAATCGGGATCGAGATTCGCATCCTTCGCCAGCTGGCGAAGGCGGGCGATCTGCTGCTGCTCGCGCGCCGGATCGGCGGGCGGCAGGCCATGCTCGGCCTTCAGCACGCCGACCGCCTTGGTGCAGCGGAAGCGCTCGGCCAGCATATGGATAAGGGCGGCGTCGATGTTGTCGATCGAGGCGCGGTAGCCGGCCAGGATGACGCGTGCGTCGGCCATGTCTTTCTCCTCGTTCATCGCCCCCTCACTTCTTCTTGCCCAAGCCAGGCAGGCCGCCGCCGCCCAGGCCGGGGAGACCCGGAAGCGTCATGCCGCCGGGAAGCCCCGCCAGTCCTCCGCCGCCGGGAAGTCCACCGGGCAAGCCGCCCGGCAGGCCTTTGCCGAGGCCGGCGGCCTGCGCCTGCTTCTGCAAGGCCTCCAACTGCTTCGGGTCCATCTTGGAGAGATCGGGCATGCCGCCCCCCGGCATCATGCCGCCAAGGCCCATCTTCGAGGCAAGGCCGCCCATCATGCCGCGCATGAGGCCGCCGCCTTTGCCCTTGCCGCCCATGGCCTTCATCATGTCGGCCATGCCGCGATGCATCTTCAAGAGCTTGTTGATCTCGGCCGCGTCGGTGCCGGAGCCGGCGGCGATGCGCTTCTTGCGTGAATGCTTGAGGATATCAGGGTTGGCGCGCTCGGCCCTGGTCATCGAGGAGATGATGGCGAGCTGGCGGCGGAACATCTTGTCGTCGAAGCCGGCGGCGGCGAGCTGGTCCTTCATCTTGCCCATGCCGGGCATCATGCCCATGATGCCGCCCATGCCGCCCATCTTCGACATCTGCTGAAGCTGCGCGGCAAGGTCGTTCAGGTCGAACTTGCCCGACTGCATCTTCTTGGCCATAGCCGCCGCCTGCTCGGCGTCGATGGTCTCGGCGGCCTTCTCGACGAGCGAAACGATGTCGCCCATGCCGAGGATGCGGTCGGCAATGCGCTTGGGATGGAATTCCTCCAGCCCGTCCATCTTTTCGCCGGTGCCGATGAGCTTGATCGGCTTGCCGG
Organism: Mesorhizobium sp. M2E.F.Ca.ET.209.01.1.1; assembly: GCF_004010375.2. NCBI lineage: Bacteria > Pseudomonadati > Pseudomonadota > Alphaproteobacteria > Hyphomicrobiales > Phyllobacteriaceae > Mesorhizobium > Mesorhizobium sp. M2E.F.Ca.ET.209.01.1.1. The sequence goes on from NZ_SADP02000040.1 coordinate 9,791, forward strand.
TGACGGCACGCATCGAAAGCGCGGCGCCGCCACGGCCGTCGCCGTCCATGCGGGTCAGCACCAGGCCGGTGATGCCGACGCGCTCGTCGAAGCTTTTCGCCAGGTTGACGGCGTCCTGGCCGGTCAGCGAGTCGGCGACCAGCAGGATCTCGTGCGGGCTCGACACCTTCTTGATGTCGGCCATCTCGACCATCAGCGGCTCGTCAATATGGGTGCGGCCGGCGGTGTCGAGGATGACGACGTCATGGCCGCCGAGCTTCGCTGCCTGCACGGCGCGCTTGGCGATGTCGACAGGGCTCTGGCCGGCGATGATCGGCAGCGTCGCGACCTTGGTCTGCTCGCCGAGCTGGCGGAGCTGCTCTTGTGCTGCGGGCCGCCGCGTGTCGAGCGAGGCCATCAGGACTTTCTTGTTCTGCCGCTCGGTCAAGCGCTTGGCGATCTTGGCCGAGGTCGTCGTCTTACCGGAGCCCTGCAGGCCGACCATCATGACGACGACGGGCGCCGGCGCGTTGAGGTCGATGGCGACGCCCTCGGCGCCGAGCATCTCGACCAGCTCGTCATGGACGATCTTGACGACCATCTGTCCGGGCTTGATCGACTTCAGCACCGCGGCGCCGACCGCCTTCTCGCGCACCTTGTCGGTGAAGGAGCGAACCACTTCCAGCGCCACGTCGGCTTCGAGCAGCGCGCGGCGCACCTCGCGCAGGGCCGCCGAGACATCCGCCTCGGACAGCGCGCCGCGGCCGGTCAGGCCGTTCAGGATGGAGCCAAGGCGCTCCTGGAGTGATTCAAACATTCTGCTTCCTTTTCCCTGACACCTGTGGGTGCCCGAGAGGTAGTGCGTTCGCGCCGGGTCGCCAAGCAAAAGCGCAAAGCCAAAAAGCACCCGGGGGCGCATCGCGCTGCCGGGTGTTGGCCTCCAGGATCTCTTTACAGCTCTTGCCTCAAAGAGGCTTCGGCGTCCTGGTCGGCTTTCGCGAAGGATACTCGTCGCTGAAATTCAGCGGCTCTAGACAGGAAATCGGCCGCGGAGTCAAGGCTAAAATGCATGTCGCGCAAAAGTGCGCAGCGGTTGTGCGGCAACGACATGCATCAAAAACAACGGCTCAAATCCGGGCCAAATGCCGCGATTTGCGGCGCTTAACGCGAGCTTTGCCCGTTCGTGCCGACCCGCAGCGGCGAGCGCCGATGCAAAAGCAGCAGCATCGTCAAAAGCGTGCTGACGATGCCGATCGCCGCGATCAGCACGGCGTCCCAGTTCGTCCAGCCGGGGCCTTCGAGCGGCTTGGCGTTGAGCAAGGCAAAGCCATTGTAGCCCTCCTGGTGCGAGATCAGCAGGAAGCCGGTCAGGTTGTTGCCGAGATGGGCGCCGAAACCGGCGCCGAGATTGCCGGTGACATAGACAAGCAGCGTGAGCAGCAGGGCAAAGATGCCGATCGAGGCGAAGACGCTGGCATTGATCGCAAGCGTCGAGGCCGTGTTCCAGTGCAGCGAGGTGAACAGCAGGCCAGGCAGCAGCGCCCATATCCACGGGCTCCTGAAGCGATAAGCAAGCCCGCGCAGCAGGTAGCCGCGGAACAGCATTTCTTCCGACGAGGTCTGCAGGAAGGCCAGCAGCACGATCGGGATGAGGAAGAGCAGCCAGGACGAAAAGGCGATCGGTCCGCGCGCGATTTCCGGCTGCACCCAATAGAGCAGCACCTCGGAAAACAGCGAGGTGATCAGGACAGCGATCAGGCCCTTGAGGAAATCGCCGCGGGCGATGCGGCGGCTCGCGCCGAAGAGAGCCGACAGCGGCTCGCCGTGAACGAAGCGCATCGCCACCCACAGGCCGATCCAGATGCCGGCAAAAGAGGTCAGGGCGCTCAGGATTCCGACGGGCGAGGCCAGGAAGTCCTGCATGTACTGCCCGGTCGACGGGCCGGGCAGGCGCCAGACGATGTAGACATAGGTGCCGGCAAACAGCACTAGGGCCGTCGCGGCCATCCAGAAGGCGACGACGATCATCGTTCCGACGAACAGGCGAAGCAGATTGGTCTTGGCGTTCGGCGAGCGGCGATAGCCCTCGAAGGCGGCATTGTCGATCGTCACGCGGCTCCCCTGCCGAAGGCTGTGGGCATGCAATCTAGAAGATCGCCGGTTACCGCGCGATTACTCGGTCAAGGTTCGCGGCTGAAAATTGGACCGCTTCGAGTGCGCAATACGGCGCAGGCACTACGATTGGAGACTAGCGGAAACCTCCATCGCGTCGTCATCCACGGGCGGAGCAAGGAGCGAAGCGACGCGCGCAGACCCTAGAATCCATTCCGTGAAGTTGAGGCGTCGCCGCGGTGCAGAATTCTGCTCCGCTGCATTCTTCGACCAAGGTCACGGAATGGCAACTGTG
>NZ_SADP02000407.1:0-374 GCF_004010375.2 Mesorhizobium sp. M2E.F.Ca.ET.209.01.1.1
GCGCGCCATGGCCGACGAAGGAGCGTGGAAAGCGGATGAACAGCGACGGGTTGGAAGGCGCTGCCTGCCCGTCCTTGTACTCCTCGTTGCGGTCCGGATAGTTGACACCGACGCAGATGATTTTTTCCGGGGAGGGAATGGGGATGTCGTAGGTGATGGCGTCGAGCGGGAAATCGGGGGAATAGCTGTGGACTTCTTCGGCCAGCTGTCTCAGCGCACCCGCCTCGATCACCTCACGCAGCGATGGCCACTCGGGATGGCGCGCCGAAAGGTCGATGACGCGCTTGTCGGCAATAGCGCCGTAGCGCGTCTTGCCGCCGACGGTGAAGGTGGCGAGGCGTCCCGCGCTCATGCTGAAACTCCGTATCGGTTAG
>NZ_SADP02000408.1:0-373 GCF_004010375.2 Mesorhizobium sp. M2E.F.Ca.ET.209.01.1.1
GACGGGCTTCGGCTCATCGAAGCGCTCGAATATGGTGACCTTGTGCCCCGCCCGCTTGAGATAGAGCGCGGCCGCCAATCCGGCCGGCCCGGCGCCCGCAATCGCGATGTCGTGGAATTTGCTCATTGCCCGCCCAAGCCAAGCCGGCCGGACAATCTCCCAACACACCAGTCAAATCAAGTTGGCGCTTTGGCGCGCCCCTCAGGTTTGGGCTGCGTCGAAGGCGGCACGTGCCTCGCGCACGGCGTCATGGTTGAGCTCGGCCCATTGGACCAGCATCTGCAGGGGCGCAAACATGGATCGTCCGAGATCGGTCAAGCTGTATTCCACACTCGGCGGCTTGGTCGGGAAAACTTCGCGGTGTACATAGCCG
>NZ_SADP02000409.1:0-373 GCF_004010375.2 Mesorhizobium sp. M2E.F.Ca.ET.209.01.1.1
GTCCTGAGGATGTCGCGGCTTCGCTGCCCAAGGATGCCATCCTGATCGCCCGGTCGATGGGAGCGGCCGAGCTGCTCGACTATCCGCGCGACAAGCTGCGCGGCCTGGTGCTGGAGGATGGCGCGGCGACCAGCCATGTCGTCATCGTCGCGCGCGCCATGGGCATTCCGGTCGCGGGCCAGGTGAAGGGCGCCGTTTCCATGGCGGAAAACCGTGACGCCATCATCGTCGACGGCGAGGAAGGCACCATCCATCTCAGGCCGCAATCCGACCTGGAAGCAGCCTACGCCGAGAAGGTCCGCTTCCGGGCGCGGCGGCAGGAAGTCTATCGCGAGCTGCGCAAGAAGCCGTCTGTAACCAAGGACGGCGTTGC
>NZ_SADP02000410.1:0-373 GCF_004010375.2 Mesorhizobium sp. M2E.F.Ca.ET.209.01.1.1
GCCCGACAGGCTGCGCCTGCAGGCGGCGTGTTTCGACGCGGATCCGGGCTTGCAGCTGCTCGGGACAGCGGGCTTGCAAATCGACCGGAACGGACAACCATTGGGGCCGATGGACGTTCCCAGCGACGGGGACGAGTTGCGGGACACGCTTGCCAGATACAATCCCGTGCTTCATCCGACGGTGATGATCCGGACCGAGGTCGTCCGGCACGCGGGAGGCTATCGCCGCGCCTTCACCTATGCCGAGGATTACGACCTGTGGCTGCGGCTTTCCGAGACGGGAAAGCTGGCCAACATGGATGCGCGGCTGGTCAAATTGCGCTCACATCCCGGACAGATCTCGCGCGTGAAGGAAGACCAGCAGAAAGCGGCC
>NZ_SADP02000411.1:0-373 GCF_004010375.2 Mesorhizobium sp. M2E.F.Ca.ET.209.01.1.1
GCAAAACGATGAGCGGTTTGGCCGGTCGCAATTCTGAAACGCGCGCCATCGTCACCGGTGGCGCGCAGGGCATCGGCTTCGCTGTCGCCGAGGCCTTGGCGGACGAGGGCTGCTGCGCGCTGGCGCTGATCGGCCGCTCGCAGGAAAAGGGCGACAAGGCGGTGGCAGTGCTGAAGAAGAATGGCGTCGACGCCATCTTCATCAGCGCCGATGTCGCCAAGGTGGCCGATTGCAAGCGCGCCGTGGCAACGGCGCTTGGCCATTTCGGCACGCTGAACGCTTTGGTCAACGCCGCCGCCACTTCCGCGCGGGGATCGTTGGTCGAGACGACTGAAGAGCTCTTTGATCAGATCTTCGACACCAATGTGCGCGG
>NZ_SADP02000412.1:0-373 GCF_004010375.2 Mesorhizobium sp. M2E.F.Ca.ET.209.01.1.1
TATCCCTACTTCGCGCATGTGAACCTGCTTCGGCTTTGTGCCTATTTCTATTCGACCGGTGCCGCGGCAGTGATCGGATCGATGGTCGACATGTATGCCGCCGGTCCGTTGGCCGAGTGCAGCTACGACGGCAGCATCCCGCTTGTCGATGCTTCCCCCTATTTCGATCCGGAGCCGGGTTGGCTGCGCGCACGTGACGGCCTGTACCCGCCTGAGCAGATGTTCGGCGGGGTGAGGGAGCGGGTGTTCTGGCATGGCCGCTTCAAGCAGACGTTTCCCCCGTGCCTGACCAAGGTGCCGATCGTGCGGTGGGACAGGAGCACGCATTACCATGCGGCGCAGCACACCATCAGCAAGGTGCGGTTCAGCGAAC
>NZ_SADP02000413.1:0-372 GCF_004010375.2 Mesorhizobium sp. M2E.F.Ca.ET.209.01.1.1
GAAGCTTGCAGCCTTGCTTGCCCCGGCCTTACCGGAGGATGTGGGGCTGCTGGCCGAGCTGTTGTCGTTGCCGACCGAAGGTCGCTTCCCGCCTCTCCAGCTGACGCCCCAGCGTAAGAGAGAGAAAATCTTCGATGCGCTTCTCCGGCAGCTCGAAGACTTGGCGCGACTAGGTCCGGTGCTGATGCTTTTCGAGGATGTGCACTGGATCGACCCCAGCTCGCGCGAGCTGCTCGACTTGGTGATCGAGCGGGTGCCGCACCTGCCAGTGCTGCTTCTCCTCACGTTCCGTCCCGAGTTTCAACCGCCGTGGACCGGGCAGGCGCACGTCACGGTTCTTGTCCTCAATCGGCTCGACCGTCGTGAAGGTGC
>NZ_SADP02000414.1:0-372 GCF_004010375.2 Mesorhizobium sp. M2E.F.Ca.ET.209.01.1.1
CAACGCCTGGCTGAAGCTAGGCGGCGCCGTTGCCGCTTCACTGCGCAAGGCGACCGAGGTGGCGGTCATCCTCGATCTGCCGGAGCTGCAGCCCGATGGCCGCCAGGCGGCGAGCCTTGCCGCCGGCATCCTCCTGCGCAGCTACGCCTTCGACAAATACAAGACCAGGAAAGACAAGGAGGACGGCCAATCTGACGCGAAGGACGCCAGGAAGGCCGAGGCGGCGAAGCCCGCCAAGATAACCATCCACTGCGCCGACCCCGCGGCCGCGAAGAAGGCTTTTGCCGGCGAGGAGGCGGTGGTCGATGGCGTGCTGCTGGCGCGCGACCTCGTCAACGAGCCGGCCAATGCGCTGGGGCCGATAGAATTCGC
>NZ_SADP02000415.1:0-372 GCF_004010375.2 Mesorhizobium sp. M2E.F.Ca.ET.209.01.1.1
GCAGGCCATCTATGGCGGCGATGGACGGTGGGAAGACGCAATCGCCAAGGCTCTTCACATGCCCGACACGATGCCGGAGGCAATCCGGGATATGTGGAAGAAGAATCTCAAAATCGCCCACGACAACAAGGTGACGCTCACGCCTCAGCAATTTGCGGAAATGTTTGTGGACAACAACTTCGTGGGTTGAGCGCTCTTTCGGCATCTGGCTTCCGCAGGCTTGTTTCGCTCAGGGATCAAAGCCATGCCCATACGCATCGTCCCCGCCACACTGCGGGACCTTTCCTATATCGCCGCGAACCTCCGTGCCGAGGACCGGGCCGAGATCGACTGCCAGCTCGACCACTGGACGCCGGCACTGCTGGCGCTGAC
>NZ_SADP02000416.1:0-372 GCF_004010375.2 Mesorhizobium sp. M2E.F.Ca.ET.209.01.1.1
GTTTGCCGCCTCCACCGGCATCATCGTCACCAATCTGTTCGCGCCGCAGACACTTGTCGGGCTGATCGGCCCGTCGCTCGGCGCTGGCGCCGCGAGCGTTGGCCTTGTCGCCATGGTGACGCTGCTCGGCTATGCCGCCGGCCTGTTCTTCCTGGTGCCGATGGCCGACCTCGCCGAGAACCGCACCCTGATCCTGCGCATGCTGGTCGCGGCGGCATTGGCGGCCGGCGTGGCGGCGCTGGCGCCCACCATCGCCTCGCTGCTGATCGTCCTGTTCGTGCTCGGCGCCGCCTGTTCGGCGATCCAGATTCTGGTGCCGATCGCCGCCTCGATGGCCCCGCCCGGCGAGGCAGGCCGCGTCATCGGCGACGT
>NZ_SADP02000041.1:0-10631 GCF_004010375.2 Mesorhizobium sp. M2E.F.Ca.ET.209.01.1.1
CGACGGTTATACTCCGCCTCGCTAAAAGGAAGCCCGGGCGCCAAGCTCGACTGAGTGTTCGCCATTACCTCTCCTCCGCTCCCGTCGTTGTGCTTAGATGGTCAACTGCCGGGTGGTTTGCGTCAAATGCAATTTTTATATTTTTGCCATCTAGCGGCGAGATGCCCCTATGGGGTGAAGTCCTAACCTGCTTGATGCACGGAGATGAGCTTTCGGCGGCCTGAAGCGGCGATCTGGTTGCCTTTACCGTGCGTCTTCCCAAGCGTAATAGGCGCCGGCGGTGATCCGTCGTGATGGAAGGCGAGTGGTTTGGGTCAGCGGGTTTGTTTCGGGACGTCTGCGCCCCATTGTTTATGTCGCGAGTTGCGGGATGCGACTGAGGACGGTGCGCAGGATACGCTGGTCCGGGCAGGATGTCGGCAATGCAGGCGAATTTGGGTTTTCATCTCGACCACGCGGCCGTCGAGCTTGAGGAGCGTGAGCCGCAGTGTGGCTAGCTGGGCACCGCATCGCGCAGGGTGAGCATCAGATCCTATGAGGAGGGTGGACAGCGACCTGCGCTGTGGCAAAGTGAGGTCGCGGAACCAACACCTTACCCTGGAGGCAAGCATGCCCGTTGCAGCTCACCAATCCGAAGGGCCGACGGCTATCCGTATCGATCTTGGCGCAATCTTCGTCCCATTTCGAACTCTTATGTCAAATGCAAGCGGCATGGCCACGACTGTTCATCCCGCCAACAATGGGTGGTCCTGCTTAGATGCTATAGGGCGAGCGGCGAGGTGTGGCATCCTTCGGCGCTGTTGAATCCACCATCAGAAGGAGCCGCCCCATGTCGTAGTCTTTTGACTCAAGCCGGTCCCTTACCGCTCTCGAACAGGATAACACGATCGTCGCCGTCATCGAGATGAGCAAGGCGAAGTGGGTGATTGCCGCGCTTGTTCCGGGTTTCAAGCGCCAGCCGCTCGACATGGTGATCACCTCGCTGTCGCCAGTTGGCGGCGAGAAGATGTCGAAGCATTCGGTGGCGGCCGGCAACATCGCCGGACTGCTGGCGCGCTTTGTCGAGCTTAAAAAGAAGGCAGAGGCGCGACCGGGCAGTGTTCTCCGATCGTGATCCATGAGGCCGGGCTCGATGGTTTCTGGATCCATCGAAAGTCACGTCGTCGATGCGGCGTCGATTGCGATTTCGCGCCGGCGCCGTCGCGCAAAGACCGACAAGATCGACGGTGAGGCGCTGATCCGGGCGTTGCTGGCCTACAAGCTAGTCGAGCCACGGGTGTGTGCGATGCTTCGGGTAGCGACGCCCCAAAAGGAGGACCGTTGCCGCATCACGCGTGAGCGCAAGGCGTTGACGGACGAGCGCGTGCGCCACGTCAACCGCATCAATGGCCGGCTGTTCGCCCACGGCGTATCCGCCCAAGAACCAATGCATCGCGACCGGCGCAAGCGACTGGAGGCGCTTAAGACCGGCGACGGCTGAGCGATGCCTGCATATCTGAAGATGCAGATCAGCCGGGAACTTGATCCGCTCGAATTGCTGCTGGAACAGATCAAGGCGGTTGAGGCTGCTCGCGATGCTGTGCTCGCTGCCGCGCATGTCGTCTCCCCGGCACCGGCGATGCTGATCAATCTAAAATGCATCGGGCCGGAGTTCGCCGCCTTCCTGTGGTCCGAAGGCTGTTAGCGATACTTCGAGAACCGACGACAGGTCAAGCGCTCGACTGGCCGGTCGAGCGGGGCCTGAGGCGACAGCGCGGTCAGAGGCGTCTGTTCCTCGGGTTTCCAGACGAGGAATTGCCGCATACTGGTGGAGTGAGAAGTCATGGCGTTTTCTTCCTAGGGTCGAGAATAGGGCGCCAACGTCACCGAAGTTGCAGGTGGGCGATTTGCGATCCGATCTCGTGACACCGTCGCGGGTCGAGAAAAAGCAATGCGGGTCACCTCGTTGCATTCGTACACTCATCCCAGACGTTCCGAAGCATGGGAGCCTGGCGAAGCGGGGAAGACCACGGTCTTGTTCCCGTTGAGGAAGACGCGGCGGTGGAGATGAGCATGGATCGCGCGTGCGAGAACCTGGCTTTCGACGTCGCGCCCGAGCGATATATAGTCGGATGGGCTCTGGGCGTGGGTGACGCGCACCGTGTCCTGCTCGATGATCGGCCCTTCGTCGAGATCGGCGGTGACATAATGCGAGGTCGCGCCGATCAGTTTTACCCCACGCTCAAAAGCCTGCTTGTAGGGGTTCGCTCCTTTGAATGACGGCAGGAAGGAGTGATGGATGTTGATGATGCGGCCGGACATCTTCTCGGACATCTCATTCGACAGCACCTGCATGTACCGGGCGAGCACCACCAGCTCCGCGCCGGTCTCCTCGACGATGCGCATCTGCTGCGCTTCGGCTTCCCTCTTATTCTGCTTCGTAACTTTGACGTAGTGGAACGGAATGTCATGGTTCACGACCAGCTTTTGGTAGTCCAGATGGTTCGAGATCACCGCCACTATGTCGACTGGCAGCGCTCCGATGCGCCAGCGATACAGAAGGTCATTGAGACAATGGCCGAAGCGCGAGACCATGATGATCACCCTCATCTTCTGGCTCTCGTCATGGAAGGCGAAGTCCATTCCGAACGTCTCGGCGGTGTCAGCAAAGCCGTTGCGCAGCGCGTCGAGGCCAGCGCCATCTTCAGAGATAAAGCTCACGCGCATGAAGAAGTTGCCGGTCTGCGTATCGTCGAACTGCGAGCTGTCGGTGATGTTGCAGCCGCTATCGGCGAGGTATCCTGCGATGGCCGCGACGATCCCGCGCTTGGACTTGCAGGTGACGGTCAGGTAGTATTTGTCCATGGCGAGCTTGCTCGTGTGTGCGGAAGAGATCCATTCGGGCGTGTCAGGTAGAGTGCCGGATTGCAAGGGGCTCATAAGGTGAGCCCCTCAGGCTCGGACAGCCTATGAGCACGGCAGCAGGCGGTAACCGTGTTGGCGAGAAGACAGGCGATGGTCATGGGACCGACACCCCCCGGCACCGGCGTTATCGCTCCCGCTACCTCCGCCGCGCTTCCAAAATCCACGTCGCCCACCAGTTGTTGCTTGCCATCCCGCGCGATCCGATTGATGCTCACATCGATCACTGTAGCGCCCGGCTTGATCCAGTCGCCGGGGATCATCTCGGGGCGGCCGACGGCAGCGACAAGAATGTCGGCTCGACGGCAGAATGATGCCAGATCGCGTGTACGCGAATGAGCAATGGTTACGGTGCAGCTGTCATTGAGCAGGAGTTGCGCCATCGGTTTTCCGACGATGTTCGAGCGCCCCACGACCACGGCTTCAAGCCCAGAGAGATCGCCGAGATGGCTTCGCAGCAACATCAGGCAACCCAATGGGGTACATGGCACCATCGCATTTTGTCCCGTGCCCAGAAGCCCGACATTCGAAATGTGAAACCCGTCGACATCTTTTGCTGGATCGATCGCATTGATCACCAGATCGGCGTTCAGATGACTGGGTAGAGGGAGCTGGACAAGGACACCATGAATATCCGGATCGGAATTCAGCTGCTCGATTAGAGCAAGCAGATCGGCCTGAGATGTTTCAGTGGGCAGCTTGTGTTCAAGGCTGCTCATGCCAGCTTCGATAGTCTGCCGTCCTTTGTTGCGCACATAGACTTCCGACGCCGGATCGCCGCCTACCAGAACCACTGCCAGGCCCGGCGTAATGCCGTGTTCCTCCTTGAGCCAGGCCACATGCCCAGCAACGCTCGACCGTAGCTGCGCGGCGGACTCTTTGCCGTCGATGATCTGAGCGGTCATGTTACCTTTCCTCTAGCCGCTTCGCCGCCGTTTCCAGTGCGTGCCAGAGCGATCCGGCCGACGAGCGCGCGCCCAGCACGGCGATATGAGCCTCGCTGCGGCGGATGACGAAACAGCTCATATGCTCAAGCCCGGTGCGCGTCGCGCGGCCCGGGCCAAAATCCGCGAGATCGACGTTAACGAGCTTCGACAGCAGTGCATCGATAGGCCCTGTGCCGGCTCGCGAAACGATCTCGAACGCGACCCAGCCATCGGTCTGCTCGGTCACCGAGCAGCCAGGGGCGAGTTGCTTGAGCTCGGCGGCAAAATCCAGCTCGGCGCGGCCTTCCGCCTCGATCATCCACTGATCCAGCCCGGTCCACAGCGCGGCAACCCCCTGCCCTGCAATCCAGCGGCCTGGTCCGGGAAGAGCGAGGCCGAACGGCGTGGGCTCAACGGTTCCGCGGCGCAGCGCCATGGAGGCAAGCGCCAGACCCCCGTTCTCACGGATCTCCAACGCCCCGAACGATGCGAGGCGTGGTAGTGCGGCACCGAGCGCGGTGATGGGTCTCAGGTCACTCACGAAGACGTGCTCCTTCAGGATCGACAAAATGCGCCGGCACGACGCGCAGGCGCGCGCTTTCGCCTTCGAGCGGGTTCGCGGCCACGATCACCTCGCCCAGCCGTTCATCGCCATTCTCGAGGAAACCGAGCCCGATCATTGAGCCGACATGTGGACTGTAGCAAGCCGAGGTGATCCAACCCTGATCGGTATCGAATTTCCACGGTGCACCTTCCGCAAAAAGATGTGAGCCGCTGACCACCTTCCCGGCAGGATCGACGGGCCGCAGCCCGACCAGGCGTCGCCTGTCGCCGGCAAGGCCCTCACGCCGCGACATCACGGCGCCGACGGAATCCTTCTTCTGCGATACCATACTGCCAAGCCCGACCATGAGGGCCGTCGCCTGTCCGTTCAACTCAGGGCCGGCGGCGTGTCCCTTCTCGATCCGCAGGACCCCCAATGCCTCGGTGCCGTAGGGCGTCGCTCCGAGATCGGCTCCCAGTTCCATCAGCCGCTCGATCAATGCGTGGCCGTAGCGTGCGGGAACCGCAATTTCGTAGGCAAGTTCGCCCGAGAAGGAGATGCGGAAGAGCCGCGCGCGCAGGCCATCGCAGACGGTGAGCTCCGCGCAGGCCATAAAGGGGAAAGCCTCGTTCGACAGGTCGAACCCGTCAACGATGCGGGCGAGCAGAGCGCGCGACTTCGGCCCGGCGACGGCAATCTGCGCCCAGGCATTGGTCGTGGAGATGAGCTGGACGTCGAGTTCCGGCCACAGGCATTGCCGCGCGAATTCCATGTTGCGATAGACCAGACCGGCGTTTGCGGTCGTCGTGGTGACCACACAATGATCCTCGGCCAGCCGCGCGCAGGTGCCGTCGTCATAGGCAAATCCGTCTTCGCGCAGCATAAGCCCGTAGCGGACCCGGCCGACTTTCAGCGTGGCCATCATGTTGCAGTAGAGACGGTTGAGAAACTCGCCCGCGTCCGCGCCCTGGACATCGATCTTGCCGAGCGTCGTCACATCGCACAGGCCCACTGCGCCGCGCACGGCCCTGGCCTCGCGGTCCACGCTCTGGCGCCAGTGCGTTTCGCCCGCACGCGGGAAATATTGCGCGCGCATCCACTGGCCGACCTCGACGAACACCGCACCCTGCGCCTCGGCCCAGTGATGGGTGGGTGTGAGGCGGCGCGGTCGGAAATGCCGCCCTGTATCGCCGCCGCCCAGGACCGAGAGCGTCACTGGAGTGTAAGGTGGGCGGAAAATCGTTGTTCCAGTTTCCGGGATCGACCTCCCGGTCAGCTCCGCCATCACGGCAAGACCGGTCACATTTGAGGTTTTGCCCTGGTCCGTCGCCATGCCGAGGGTCGTGTAGCGTTTCAAATGCTCTACCGGCCGCATGTTCTCGGCATGGGCAAGCTTGATATCCTTCACCGTCACGTCATTCTGGAAATCGACCCAGGCGCGCTTCTTGCCAGGTACGTGGAAGACGGGCGCAACCGTGTAGTCTGCCTCCTCAGCGCGCGGCAAATCGGGCAACGATGCCGCGATTCCAAGTTCGCCCATCGCACGCTGTGCGGCTCGCGCGCCGGAACGCAAGGCGTCGCCGGTGGAAAAATGGCCCGCCGCCGCACCTGCCGGAATTAATCCAAGAGGCCCATTCTCCCCGGGCAGGAATGCCTGCAGCGGTTCATTCCAAACAGGCCGACCGCGATGATGCGAAAAGAGATGCACATTCGGGTTCCAGCCGCCAGAGACCCCGAGCGCGCCGCACTCGATCCATTCGGACCTGCCGTTTGCCTGAACCTCGATCGATTTCAGGCCAAGCCGGCCGCGTGAGCCAGCCACCATGCCCCCCGTGATCAGCCGGTAGTCACCGCGAGCCTTCGCGTCGGGGCGCACGTCGATGACGGCGGCGATCTTGACATCCTTGGCGGCCAGATCGCGCGCGGTGCGATGACCGTCATCGTTATTGGTGAAGACAGCGATGGTCTCGGACGGACATGCCGCCCAGCGATTGGCGTAAGCCCGCATCGCGCCGGCCAGCATGATTCCCGGACGGTCATTGTCGGCAAAAGCGATCGGGCGCTCTGTCGCGCCCGCCGCCAGGACCGCGCGTTTCGCCGTGATACGCCAGAGTGTCTGGCGCACACGCCCGTTCGCCTCTGGGAGATGATCGGACACGCCTTCCACCGCGCCATAGATGCCGTGGTCATAGACCCCGAAAACCGTGGTGCGACGCATCACGCGAATGTTCGGCAGGCTCTCGAATTCAGCCTCCAACGCTGAGATCCAGTCGCTGGCTTGCGCTCCGTCCAACGTTCTCGTCTCGGACAGAAGCCGCCCGCCCAGGCGGAAATCCTCGTCGGCCAAAATCACACGTGCGCCGGAGCGCGCCGCCGTCAGCGCCGCGGCAAGCCCGGCCACCCCCCCGCCGATGACCAAGAGATCGCAATGCAGGAAGCCCTTGTCATAGACATCGGGATCGGCCTGCATTGAAAGGCGCCCGAGGCCCGCCGCCCTGCGGATCGCCGGTTCGTAGAGCTTTTCCCAGAAGGCTTTCGGCCACATGAAGGTCTTGTAGTAGAAGCCGGCTGTGAAGAAAGGCGACAGCAGGTCGTTCACCGCCAACGCGTCGAAGCCGAGTGAGGGCCAGCGGTTCTGGCTTCGAGCCTCCAGTCCGTCGAACAGTTCCACCGTCGTCGCGCGCGTGTTGGGCTCCCGCCGCGCGCCCGAGCGCAGTTCTACCAAGGCGTTCGGTTCCTCCGAGCCGACAGACAGCAGCCCGCGCGGGCGGTGGTACTTGAAGCTGCGTCCCATCAGACGAACGCCATTGGCCAGCAGCGCCGAGGCGAGCGTGTCGCCGGGATTGCCCTGGTAGCGCTTGCCGTCGAAACTGAAGTTCAAGGTCTGCGAGCGGTCGATCAGCCCTCCGGACAGTCGTGTCATTTGCTGCACCTCGTCCGCGAAAGGGCGGCATCGCGGGCCAGTTCCGCACCGAGGACTTCATGCGTGACCGTGTCGCGCGTCACCACCAGCCATGACCGGTCGCCCTGCTCGTGGAACCAAAATTCGCGATGCACGCCGGCCGGGTTGTCGCGCAGGAAGACGTAATCGCAAAAGGCGGCCTCGGCATCGGGCGCGGAGGGATCTGGACGGTCGATGAGCCGCGCGTCGCCCAGATAGGTGAATTCCTGCGCATCCCGCAGGCCCAGAAGTGGATGTGGGATCAGCATTGGACCGCCTTAGTGGAGATTGGGCTGGGCACCGGCGCCGCGCTCGTCGACCACATGGCCGCGTGCGAAACGGTCGATGCGGTACGCACGCGCTGTCTCGTGGGGTGCGCCGGTGGCAAGAAGATGGGCGAAGGCATAGCCGCTGGCTGGCGTCGCCTTGAAGCCGCCATAGCACCAGCCGCCGTTCAGATAGAGGCCATCAATATGCGTGCGGTCGATGATCGGCGAACCGTCCATCGACATGTCCACCACGCCCCCCCACATGCGCAGGAGCCGCGCCCGCCCGATCATGGGCATCAGCGCCATGCCGCCTTCTGCGACGTCCTCCACCACCGGCAGGTTGCCGCGTTGGGCATAGGAATTGTAGCCGTCGATATCGCCGCCGAAGACAAGCCCGCCCTTGTCGGACTGGCTGATGTAGAAATGGCCTGCCCCGAACGTGATCACACCGGGAATGGTGGGTTTGAGCCCCTCCGTGACGAAAGCCTGCAAGACATGGCTTTCGATCGGAAGCCGCATTCCAGCCATTGCCATGACCCGGCTCGATGAGCCCGCCACCGCCACCCCGACCTTGTCGGCGGCGATATAGCCACGCGATGTCTCCACGCCACGCACCTTGCCGCGATCGAGCCGGAAACCGGTCACCTCGCAATTCTGGATCAGGTCCACGCCATGGCTGTCGCCGCCGCGGGCATAGCCCCAGGCCACGCCGTCGTGCCGCGCGGTGCCGGCACGCGCCTGCATCAGGCCGCCTTTGATCGGGAAGCGCGCGTTGTCGTAATTCAGGAACGGAACCATGGCGCGCAGTTCCTCCCGACCCAGCAGCCGTGCGCCCGCCCCCGCCAGCATCATGGCATTGCCGCGGCGGCGAAAGGCATCGCGCTGCGCATCCGTATGAAAAAGGTTGATGATGCCGCGCTGGGAAACCATTGCGTTGAAGTTGAGCTCCTGCTCCAGTCCTTCCCAGAGCTTCATCGAGAACTCATAGAAGGGCTCATTGCCGGCAAGCAGGTAGTTCGAGCGGATGATCGTCGTGTTCCGCCCGACATTCCCGGATCCGAGCCAACCTTTCTCCAGCACGGCGATACGCGATCGTCCGAAGGTCTTGGCCAGATAATACGCTGTGGCCAAGCCGTGGCCGCCTCCGCCGACAATCAAATAGTCGTAGGAAGGCTTTGGATCGGGATTGCGCCAGAGCGGCCGCCACCCGGTGTGACCCTTGAGCGCTTCAGCAAAGACGCGGAAGCCGGAAAACTTCATATCAAGGACTCCTTGGACTGCCGAGACTATGTCACGGCAAGGGCAGCGAGGTGTTTTCAAAATTGACTCATGTGTGCTTTTGCCGGACATGTGCGAACGATGTGGATGATAGGATTTTCAACGGGATGATTGACGGGAATCACGGCAGCCCGCGGCGATACGGTTTCCTGCTGATCGAAGGCTATGCCCTGATGTCCGCAGCCTCCGCGGTCGAGCCGCTGCGCGCCGCCAACCTGCTTAGCGGGCGGGTTCTTTACGATCTGAACTTCATGTCGGCCAAGGGCGGGTGGATGCGCAGTTCCGTCTCGGGTGCGTTCGAGACCGAACCTGTTTCACAAGCAGGCACTGATTTCGATATTCTCTTCGTCGTCGCCGGCGGCAACCCCCTCACCTATCGAGACGACAGGATCCTCGCTTGGCTGCGCCGTCTCGCCCGGTCGGGAGTGCCTTTGGGCGGAATCTCAGGCGGAGCGGCAATCCTGGCGGCAGCGGGTGTGATGTCGTCACGCCGGTTTACAATTCACTGGCAGCACATTGATGCAATGCGGGAGACGTATCCCGACGCACTCATCGAACGGCGGCTGTTCGTCATCGATCGTGACCGCTTCACCTGCGCGGGCGGCATGGCCCCCCTAGACATGACCCATGCGCTGATCGCTTCAGATCACGGTGTGGAATTGGCCCGTGCGGTCAGCGATTGGTTCATCCATACCGGCGTCCGGCAGGCCGAGGCCCCTCAGCAATTGGACCCAATACGCAGGTACGATCTGCGCCATCCCGCTCTGGTCGCCATGGTGGAATTGATGACAAGCCACATTGCGGACCCGCTGAAGCTGGGCGATCTGGTACACTTGAGTGGTATTGGGATGCGGCAATTAGAGCGGTTGGCAACGGAACAGTTAGGACAGAGCGTGATGCAGTTCTATCGGTCTTTACGGTTGGAGAAGGCCGACGAGATTCTCCAACAGTCAAACCTGCCGCTCGTCGAAGTCGCGCTGGCCACCGGCTTTTCCAACCGCAGTCATTTCTCACGGGCCTTTCAGGCCCACTTTGGCGTGGGTCCCGCAACCCACCGCAAACAGCGCGGCCAAAGCGAAAATTATCACGGCAGGACGCTTTTGGGGGGCGGTCAAGTGTAGACTAGGAAAGGTCTCCACAACATCGAGCTTCTCGTGGGCGAGACGAAAACTTTTTACGCAATTCCTCGAGCCGAGATGTTCTCGCAAGAGGATGGTCTGAGCGCCTACGCGGCAATCTGGCAGCCGAATAAAGCGAAGCTGTCCTCGTCTTCATCCAGACGGCATCGACAATCTTCGACATATCGTCGACGAGAGCAGGGCTACATGACACTCCCCCAACCCGCCCCAGGAAAATCTTCCGAGACCATAGCGGCCTTGGCCGTTTGGATACCAATAGCATAGCGTTACCCGAGATGTGCCTGCCCGTCCGTCTCGACGAATCACTGCAACGCTTCGGAAGATCGGGCCAGTTCACGCGCGGCGTCTTCTTCGGCATATCGCCTGCCACGTCGAGAGAGAGCAGCCAGAAGAGGCCCAAGCCCTGCTGCTTCGAGGTTGCCTATTGCCGAGAGGATCTCGTCCTGCCACCGCGGGTGAACGTTCTCTCTGCTGAGGCCCTTGAATTTCTCCCAAATCTGATCGGTCGATAAAGGGCGCAGGACATCCCCAAGTGGGTGTCGTACAATCATTTCTTCCGGCCCTTTCCCTTGATCCATGACAACGCGGGCTGGCGTTTCGGCTGGAAACGCCGAAGCGAAATCGGAGGACGCT
>NZ_SADP02000417.1:0-372 GCF_004010375.2 Mesorhizobium sp. M2E.F.Ca.ET.209.01.1.1
TGCCGATATGGGCAAGCAACGGCAGGCAAGCGAGCGACTTGTCGACCAGCCGCACGGCGAGGCGGGGATCGAGCCTTTGCTTCACCAGGGCGATGTTGCTGTCCAGCCGGTCGCGGTCGAGCAGCAGGCAGGGTTGGAAGATGCCCGCCTGCTTCAGCGCATCCGAAAGCGAGGCGAAATAGGCTTTCATTGGTCGATGCCGAAGAGATCGGCGATATAGGGCGAGACGAAACGGTTGTGCGGGTCGATGTCGCGGCGCACCGCAATCGCATCGTCCCAACGCGGATAAAGCTTTTTCAGGTCGGCCGCTTTCAGGCTGTGCATCTTGCCCCAGTGCGGCCTGCCGCCATATCTGCGGAAGATCGGCTCGGC
>NZ_SADP02000418.1:0-372 GCF_004010375.2 Mesorhizobium sp. M2E.F.Ca.ET.209.01.1.1
GATCCGCATACAAAACATCATATCGATCGCCTAGCAAATCTTAGCGATGCAGGTACTGATCTATGGAAGACACTTCGAGTGTGGGCGGTGGCTGCGAAGGACGATCCGTCTCTCCCCTCGCGCGCTAAGTTAATTCTCATAACCACGGGCACAGCCCCGACGAACTCTGCCGCCAGTTTGCTTCGGCCTGCTCAAGCATATCCAGCAGGTGCAAAGCGCAATCCCAAGGCAACCAACGAACTCCTCACCCGGGTGGCGCAAACGTCGAAAAATGACGCACTGGCACCCGCGTTTTCGGCGTTTCTCGCGCTGGCTGAACCGATGAGATCGGCCCTTCTAAGCGCCATAGAAATTCTCGACCATCAGCCACTC
>NZ_SADP02000419.1:0-372 GCF_004010375.2 Mesorhizobium sp. M2E.F.Ca.ET.209.01.1.1
GCCGTGCCCGGGAGTCCACAGGCCGGCGAAGAAGAACAGCGGACGCTCTTTGCTCAGCGCAAACCAGAAATTCTTCTGTACGCCGGTTTCGGGGTCCTTGTCGCCGGGCGTCGGCGACGGCTCGGCGAAGCTCGTCACCGGCACCACGCAGCGGTTCTCCACACCGAGATAAGGCAGCCAGTGGGCGTATTGCGGATTGCGGATGTTGGTGGTGCCGGAATCGGCGTTGCCGCGTATCCGTTCCGGCGGCGTCGGCATGCCCCAGCGCAGCCTGGCAAGTTCGCGGCTGCCATCGGCGGCATTGCGCACAACCGGCGCCGGCCGGTTGGGATAGATGTCGACCGAGGGCTCGAGGTTGCCGGAGATGTCGCG
>NZ_SADP02000420.1:0-371 GCF_004010375.2 Mesorhizobium sp. M2E.F.Ca.ET.209.01.1.1
CTGAATGTGGCCTTGAATGTGGCATCTCCCCGGCGTAATGTCAGCCATTCACAGGGAGATTAGCTATGTCAGACGTGGCATTGGAAAACGCTAAGGCGCTGAAAATAAAAGCTCTTTCGGAAATTTCACGGCTCGAAGCGGAATTGCGCGGGTGGCACGACCGTATCTTGATGGCCGACCAATTCATCGACCAGTGGAACGCTTTTGCATCCGGCGAGCCTGTGATTCCTGTGGAAAGCGTATCCGCCGAACAGAACAAACCGGCACCATCGTCGGTTAAGCGCAAGGCGATTCGCAATTCAAAAAAGGAAGATGTTGCCGAAGCCGCGCGTGCGGTGATCCGTGAGCGAGGCGAACCCGTATCTCGCAGC
>NZ_SADP02000421.1:0-371 GCF_004010375.2 Mesorhizobium sp. M2E.F.Ca.ET.209.01.1.1
CTTGCCGACCCCGGCCTCGGTCAACTGTTCGCGCCGTCATCACGTGCGGAGGTCGCGATCATGGGCAGCCTGGAGGTCAAGGGCAAAATCCGCTCCATCTCCGGCAAGATCGACCGGCTGGCGGTGACGCCGGATACGGTCTCGATCGTCGACTACAAGACCAACAGGCCCGCACCCGCCTCCCTGGCCGAAGTCCCGCCGGCCTATCTGCTTCAGCTCGCGCTCTATCGCGCCCTGCTGCAGCCGCTTTATCCAGGGCGGGAAATCAAGGCGGCCCTGCTGTTCACCGAAGCGCCGAGCCTGATCGAGCTCCCGGCCCGGGCCATGGACGACGCCCTTGCCCGACTCACGGGAGCGTGACACAAGAACTG
>NZ_SADP02000422.1:0-371 GCF_004010375.2 Mesorhizobium sp. M2E.F.Ca.ET.209.01.1.1
CTCGTTGGAGATGACCTTGAGAGCGCGATGCGCAAGCTGAAGGCCGAGCGCGACGGCGAGATTGCTGTTGCCGGCCCGGATCTGGCCCGGAGCCTCACCGACCTCGGCTTGATTGATGAGTATCGGATCTACCTGCACCCGGTCGTGCTTGGCCGCGGAAAGCCGTATTTCGCCGGACCCCGGCCGCCGCTGCGCCTCATGGCCAATGACCGGATCGACGAGAATGTGATCAGGCTGAGCTATGCTCCTGCCTGATCTCGCGAGATGCGCCCGCGCCGGGAAGCAGCCCCCGCGTGTCATTACAGGAGCGCTCTATTCCCCTCTACGCCACCGTCTGTCGAGGCGAAAATGAGGTGCCGGGACGCGGCGGA
>NZ_SADP02000423.1:0-371 GCF_004010375.2 Mesorhizobium sp. M2E.F.Ca.ET.209.01.1.1
GTCGGGAACCTGATTTCCGGCGACCGCGACACGCTGGTCTGGGCCTGGAGTGACGACCCGACCTTCCGCATCGGTGGTGAGCGCCCACAGGTGCAGCCACCCAATGGCCACGACAGCGGCATGGGTACGCTGCAGCGCGAGGGCCAGCATCCGCTGCGTACGCTGTATGAGCGCGTGCCCGGCAAGGGCGTGCGGCCGGCGGTGGACCTGTGGATCGGTATCGACTCCGAACCGTACACGCATGCCTTGCAGCGCTTCGCCGTGGCGCTCTGGGTTGCCGGCGGGCTGGGCGTGCTGCTGGTGGCCGGCCTCGGCTACTGGATCGCGCGCCTGGGACTGGCCCCATTGCGCGCGCTTTCGGACGAGGCGCG
>NZ_SADP02000424.1:0-371 GCF_004010375.2 Mesorhizobium sp. M2E.F.Ca.ET.209.01.1.1
GGCAATGCCGATCACCTCGCCGGCGCGGACATTGAGGCTGATGTTCTTGAGCGGAATGGAAAACGGCGTTGCCGGCTTGCGGCTGAGGCCGCGGATTTCGAGCAGCGGCTGCGTGGTCTCGATCCCCTCGACCGGCGCCCGCACCACAGCCTGCACCTCGCTGCCAACCATCATGCGGGCGAGCGATGAGGCGGTCTCCTCGCGCGGGTTGCAGTGGCCGACCACCTTGCCGTGCCGCAGCACGGTGGCGCGGTCGCAGATGCGTCTGACCTCTTCGAGCTGGTGCGAAATGTCGAGGATCGATTTGCCTTCCCCGCGTAGCCGCTCCAGCTCGTCGAACAGCTTGTCTGCTTCCTGCGGCGTCAGCACCG
>NZ_SADP02000425.1:0-370 GCF_004010375.2 Mesorhizobium sp. M2E.F.Ca.ET.209.01.1.1
GTTGCTGTCATAGGCGACGACGCCCGTGATCGCACCCCAGTCCTGCTTGTACTTCACGCCGCCGACGACATGCGGGACGTAGCTGTCGATCGTGCCGACAGAGCCTTCGCCTTCTTCGAGCGAGACCACGGCCGAAAAGCCGCTGCCGGCATCGAAGTAGTACTGGACGACGTTGGTGTCGAAATCGCCGTAGGGAACGATCGTATCCTGGATGACGGCGCCGGCGTAGCCGACGAACGTGTCAAAGGCCGATTCGTCCTTACCGACGCGAAGGCCACCGAGCTGGATCCAGGCGAATTTCACCGAGACATTCTTGCTGACGGCCGGATTGTCGACGGCGTCACCAGCACCATTCACGCCAGCGCCATTG
>NZ_SADP02000426.1:0-370 GCF_004010375.2 Mesorhizobium sp. M2E.F.Ca.ET.209.01.1.1
TTCGGTGGCAATCACCTCCAACCTCTCAGGCAATTTCGCGCTTGGCGATGCGCTGACGCGTGCCGAGGAGATCGCCACGCCGCTCCTGCCGCCCGGCAGCCGCATCCTGCCGCTGGCCGAAGCCGCCACATTGGGCGAAACCAACAGCGCCATGGTCACCATCTTCGGCTTCGCCCTGATCATCATCCTTTTGGTGCTGGCCGCCCAGTTCGAGAGTTTCGTCAGTGCCGTCATCATCATGGCGACAGTGCCGCTCGGCCTTGCCTGCGCCATTTTCGCGCTGCTGCTGTCGGGCACCAGCCTCAATGCCTACAGCCAGATCGGCCTGGTGCTTCTGGTCGGCGTCATGGCCAAGAACGGCATCCTGATC
>NZ_SADP02000042.1:0-6440 GCF_004010375.2 Mesorhizobium sp. M2E.F.Ca.ET.209.01.1.1
GGGGCATATTTGCGCCTCAATGTGTCGGGTTCCGCACGAAACGTGTCCCGTGGTGTAGATGATACGGGCGAGTGGCGAAGGCATCTTTCAGCCTGCGGTAGCTCGCGGCGGGCAGCGCCGTCGCGCCGGACTGAGTTCTGCGGTGCGTCGGTCAGTTCCGGTGCGCACCTTCGGCGACTGGAACGATCCGCCTGGATATGTCGAGGTCGACTTCGTTGCCCATTCCGGCACCTCTTCGTCCGGCAGCTTGTGCAAACCATGGTCTTGACCGATATCGCCACAGGGTGGACCGAGTGCGTGCCGGTGCGGACGCGAGAAAGTGGTCTTGTCATCGCTGCATTAAACGGGCTAGGTGTTTGATCCCCGGCTTTAATGGTGCGATCTTTTCCGCGGAATGGAAAGGAGGCACTATGGGTCAGGTTCTACACGGCCGCGCCACGACGACAGAGGCGATCCGTCGAGCAATACAAAATAGTCAAGAGAGCCTGAAGAAGCTCGCCAAGCGTTATGGCATCGATCCCAAGACGGTCGCGAAGTGGCGCAATCGGACCTCGACCGCCGACCTTCCGACCGGTCCCAGAGAGCCGCGCTCGACGCTGCTGTCGCTCGAAGAGGAAGCCGCCATCGTCGCCTTTCGCAAGCACACGCTCTTGCCGCTCGATGATTGTCTCTATGCCCTTCAGCCGACGATCCCGCATCTGACGCGCTCGTCATTGCATCGTTGCCTTCAGCCCCACGGTAGTTCGCGGTTGCCGCAGACGGGCGCCGACAAGCCGGCCAAGCAGAAGTTCAAGGCCTATCCGATCGGCTATTTCGGCGCGCGTGTGATCAAGCGCTATTATCCGCCAGCGCCGCCGGTCGAGCGTGTATTGGCCCATCCCGAGGTGGCGAAGGTCGACAAGGAGCTGTGCAAGGCGGAACCGCTGATGCTGTTCACCGGCATCCATGCGGCAGGAAGATTTGGGAAGACGCGTCGATCGTCGTGGGGTGCAAGCAACGCCACAGGAACCGGTCGTCATTGACCTGCAGCGCTTCACCGTAAATCTGAAGATATAGTGTCCTGAAGGTTCCGCAAAAAGCTCTGGAGAGAGAACAGGCCTTGCGCTGAGGCGAGGCGGCCATGGCACGCTGGTGACGTTGCGATCACCGATTCCCGTGGAAGGGTAAGTGCCATGACCAATCGAGAAGTTAGACTGAGCAGAGGCGAGTTGAAAGCGTTGCTGTTGTCGGATGAGGACGGCTTTCGCAAGGTATTGCAGACTGTGGTGCAGGAGTCTTTGGAAGCCGAGATGACGGAGGCCATCGGGGCCGAGAAAGGCGAGCGGACAACGGAGCGGGTTGGTTACCGGTCCGGCTATTACGAACGCAAGCTTGTGACGCGGGTTGGCGTGCTGGAGCTTCGGGTTCCGCAAGATCGGGCCGGCCGGTTCTCGACGGAGTTGTTCGAGCGTTATCAGCGCTCGGAGAAGGCACTGGTATCGGCGCTGGTCGAGATGTACGTCCAAGGCGTGTCGACGCGCAAGGTGAAGGCGATCACCGAGGAGGTGTGCGGCCATTCCTTCTCGGCCTCGACGGTGAGCCAGGCGACGGCGCGGCTGGATGAGGCGCTGAAGGCATTTTATGAGCGGCGGCTTGCCGAACCTTACCCGTACCTCATCCTGGACGCGCGCTATGAGCGGGCGCGCGAGGCCGGCGTGATCGCCAGCCAGGCGGTCTTGGTGGCGATCGGCGTCGACTGGGAGGGCCGGCGCCAAGTGCTCGGTGTCGAGCTGGCCAACCGTGAAAGCCATTCGAGCTGGCGGGCGTTCGTGGCAGGGCTCAAGCAGCGCGGGCTTGCCGGCGTCGAGTTCGTCGTCTCCGACGACCATCCGGGGCTCAGGGCAGCGATCCGCGAAGTCCTGCCCGAGGCAGTCTGGCAGCGCTGTTACGTGCACTTCCTCAGAAACGCGCTCGATTATGTGCCGCGCAAGGTCGATGACGACTGCCTGATGGAGCTCAGATGGTTCTATGACCGGCGCGACCTAGCCGAGGTCAAGCGCGACCTGGCGCAGTGGATCGCCAAATGGCAGGCAAAATACCCGAAGCTGGTGGATTGGGTGGAGACCAACATCGAGGAGACGCTGAGCTTCTACCGGCTGCCGCTGCCGCATCACAAGCACATGAAGTCGACGAACATGCTGGAGCGGCTAAACCAGGAGATCAAGCGGCGCACCCTGATCGTTCGCATCTTCCCCAACCCGCAGAGCTGTTTGCGGCTGGTTCGGGCATTGGCGGTGGAGATCCACGAGAACTGGCTCGAGGCGACCCGCTACCTCAACATGGATCATCTGCGCGAGCACAAGAAGGAGAGCCTGAGAGCACTGGCCGCCTGAGACGCGGCCCGCCATGTCCGCCGCTCCGCTAAACACGGGGCTGCGCGGCGGACACGCCAACGTCACCGCTGAATGCCACGCCATTTTTTGCAGAACTTGACGCACACAACTTCTGAAGACGGCTTGGCAGGGCGGAGAGGTGCGACCCACCCATAGAGGCCGTATCGGCGGACAAATATCCCAAGAGACCGAGCTTGCTTGAGCGCTATGAGCTCAGATTCTGGCATGATTGGAGTCTGAGCCGACACTCTCGGCAGCCCTCGTGCTGCAGAGGCTGATGAATATCGACCAAACACGGTTCACGACAAAAAGCCTGCGGACGGTGCAAATAGCCGTGAAAGCCTAGCGTGAGGAGACAGCCCTTGAAATCATCAATGGCGACTGGAGGGCGATCTCGCCGAAGATGGGGATTGGGGCGGTGCTCCGCCGGTTTAAACGGTAATCTCGCTGGCGCGCCTACCTATCTTAGTAGGCTGCGCCGCGAGTCTGCAAGGTTTAAGAAGACGGGAACTGTTGGAGAGAAGGACATGCTGCCACTGGTGCGGCCTTCCAATGTTGTATTGGAAATTAATCTCGGGGCCATTCAGGCGAACTTCCAGGCCATCTCGGCCCTCGTTGGGCCAAACGTAAGGGCGGCCGCTGTCGTCAAAAGCGACGCCTACGGGCTTGGTCTTGTAGAGATTGCAAGAACGCTCATCGATGCCGGCTGCGATCTGCTCTTCGTCGCCAATCTGGACGAAGCGTTGCATCTAAGGTCATCCCATGTAGGCGCGGCAATTGCGGTTTTTTGCGATGATTTTGCGAAATTTGGCCCATACTATCGATCTAACGGGCTCATACCCGTTGTAAACAATTGTGCCGAATTGGAGGCCATTAGCGCAACAGGGAGGCAAACATACTTTCTCAACGTGGACACGGGATTCTCCCGCTTTGGGCTCGCTTTTGCCGAAGTGCATCGCGCGTATCTTTCTGGAACTTTCCATAGGTATCCCCCTTCGCTCGTACTCAGCCATCTGGCGTGCAGCGAACGCGGTGCGGACCCCACCAATGTGTTGCAAAGGAACCGCTTCCAGGCGATCTACGATATGCTTAAGCCCACCTGTGGCAGTCTCGCAGCCTCCGCCGGTATTTGGCTCGGCAAATCCTATCATTTCGACATGGTACGGGCGGGCTCAGCACTGTACGGGCTTAATGACGCTGGTATTAAACCAAATCCGCTGCAACCCGTTGCAAGGCTCCGAGCTAAAATACTCGACATGCGCAGTGTCGCTACGGGGGAGGCGGTTGGCTACGGGGCGACATTTCGTACGGCTCGAACTAGCCGCGTAGCAATCGTTGGGATCGGTTACAAGCATGGCCTTCCCTGGGCCTGCGGGAACAAAACTTCCGCTCGGTTCGCTGGATATTCTGTCCCTCTAATCGGAACAATATGCATGGATAACATAATGGTGGATATAACAGACGTTCCTGACGCACTTTGTCTTATAGGTGGCTTTGTAGAACTACTGGGAGAAGATTTAACTGTAAATGATCTTGCAGCAACGGTTGGCGTTAACCCGAACGAGGTACTGGCGCGACTTGGTGCTGGTTGCACAAGACGATATCTGACTTCTTCCCTGCGATCTACGCGACAGCAGTGACGACCCGCTCGAACAACCAAGTATTTAGATGGGGTATTCGGCTTGATCCTTCTCTGGACGGAATGGTCAGAGGTGCGGCGTTTCAAGCTGATATAGCCTGAGGTGCAGCATCACAGGCAGTCGCGGAGGAGCTGTCCCCTTTATCGGAAAGTGCTCGATATTGTCAGGGTAATAACAACTGCCGGTATCTGACGACAGTTCCGGGTGTCGGGCCTGTCGTTGCCTTAGGGCTCACCAATACCATCGATAATCCCGGCCCGCGCACTTCGACCGGTTTCGGAGGAGCAACTGCCAGTGATCAAGGAATCTGGAGAGAGCAAGCGCGTCGGCCGTGCTTCGCTCTGCGGGGATGGATGATGCGAACGTTGCTCTGTGAGGCCGAACAGGTCATGCTCAGCCGTGTGAAAAGGTGGTCCTGAAAGGTTGGGTGACGGATAGCGCTAGGTGTTTAGACGGGGTATTCGGCTTTGTCCGAACGGGTGTTTGAGGTGCTGCTTCGAGCTGATGATAAAACGTGGTCTGCGTAAACAGCCACAAGCATCAGGAACGGAAGGCCTTTCTCAAGGCGCAGGCAACAAGACCGACCGCAACGATGCGCGGCATTGCGCAGGTGATGCGGGTTAATTGTGTTCCGGCCGATGCACGTCAAGACGCTGATGAGCCAGGAACGTCGGGCGCCTGTTGACAGCCCGCAAGTTGCTGCAGGAAAAGGCCATCGCAATTGAGAATGACATTCGAGGCCTGTTGCGTAACTTCGGTCTCAGGTTGGCATTGTCGGCGCTGCCAAATTTGGGGATCGCATCCAGGACCTTTCCGGCGACATCCCGGAGCTACGTGACATCATGGAGGTGTTGCTCGCCGCCCGGCAGAAACTTCGCGAGCAGTTCACGGTAGTGCATGAAAGGCTGTTGTCGATCGTGAAGGGTGACACGGTTTGCGCGGTTGACGACCGTCCTTGGTGTCGGACCTGTCGTTGCGCTGGCTTTCAAGGCTACGGTCGTCATTCCTGCGCGCTTCAGAAATCGAAGGCCGTAGGGCCGGCTCTTCGGTTAACGCCGCGCTTGCATCAATCAGGCGAGGACAATCGCGTCGGACGTGTTTCCCTGTGCGGTGACCCTTGCTCGCATACTAGATGATTAAGGGAGCCAGCCTGGGCAAGGCTGTTGTTGACGACCCCAGCGATTCAGTCGGCGTGATACGAGGTTCCACCTCGGGTGGATGGGAATCCTTCGTGAGATGACGAGTGAAACAAGGGCGCGCAGGGACATGGTCGGGCGTGGCAGCACCTCAGGCCGCTGTTTAGATTGCTCACTTCATGCTCCTGATCGATTCTCCTGATCGTACTTATCGCTGAAGAGCTGGTCGAGGACCCATGCCATGCGAAATGTAGCTTCCTCAGCTACACCAGCCCCGTGTGAAGCGCCGCTGTGGCCGCCCACCATCCAAATGCGGAAGACAAGCTCAGGATCGCGGTCGAGCGCACATGACCGACGCTGCGCCACATAGCAAGCGGGCTGGTAATAGAGGGCCTGGCCATCGTGCACCGCGGCATCGACGTAAGTCGGCGGAAGAGGCCGATCGGCGCTTAGGTTGTAATACGGGTCGTAGCTGCGCACGTTGCGATATTCGTGGGCGGTGTGGGGATCTCCGTACTCCGCCGTTTCCTGTAGCGCGTACGGCATTGTGAAGTCCATCTCAGCATCTAGAATGTCGGCGAGCGGGACCTCGGCAAGCACGGCGCGGAACAAATCTGGCCCCATGAGGGCCGCGGCAAGCACGGTGCCCCCGCCGGCGCTCGCTCCCTCGATGACAATGCCGTCCGGGTTGGCGAATCCCTGCTCAACGAGCCCCTCGGCAGCGGCGATCAGATCAGTTTGGGTAATACGTTTTCAATCGCGGGTAGCCGCTTCGTGCCATGGACGTCCGAACTCGCCCCCCAGTACGTGCACAATGCCGAAAGCAATTCCGCAGTCGAGCAGGCTCAAACGCTTGGTCATGGAGAGGGCCAAGTGACGAACGAGGGCCATCTCGGTATTCCGTAACAACCGTACACGTTCAGTAATACTGGCCCAGGGCTCGTTCAGCCACGACGGTGTCGGGCGTCACGAATGAGGTAACCCAGTAAACCAGTTTCGGTGTTCGGAACGAACATCGTGCAACCCATGAGCCTGGGCCGTGTTGCAGAGACTTAAGCGGAAGGTGGGCATGCCGAACGGGCGAGAAGCGCCTTGCCCTCCAACAACCGGGTTCGGCCGCAGCGCGTCCCTCTCCTTCGAGCGCCGTGTCAAAGCGATCGGGCTTGGCGCGACGGCGCTGCCCGCCGCGAGCTACCGCAGGCTGAAAGATGCCTTCGCCACTCGCCCGTATCATCTACACCACGGGACACGTTTCGTGCGGAACCCGACACATTGAGGCGCAAATATGCCCC
>NZ_SADP02000427.1:0-370 GCF_004010375.2 Mesorhizobium sp. M2E.F.Ca.ET.209.01.1.1
CTGGCGCCGTGACACGGTGCTGGCCATGTGCGGCCGGATCGAAAAGGTCCATGGTCGCGACTGGGTCGAGGTCATCGGCTCGGCGCGCAAATTCTCCGAATGCATGATCTACGGCCACTCTGTCGATGATCTGCTGGACGGAGCCAGCCATTTCCACGGTTCGGAGGAATTCTGCCGTGTCCACTGGACGGGCGAGGCGCTGTCGGACGACGAGTTCCGCCGCTTCGTCGCCAGCATGGCGCCGGAGCAGGTGGCGATCGGCATGCAGTCCTTTATCGGCACGGATATCGGCCGCATCCGCCGCCTGATCGGGCTTGATCGCTGACTTGTCCTAGATTGCCTTCGCCGGTCGGCGCAGCGCCGAATAGGT
>NZ_SADP02000428.1:0-369 GCF_004010375.2 Mesorhizobium sp. M2E.F.Ca.ET.209.01.1.1
GCGACACTGCGCCGTGTCCTGGCCCAACGGACAGCAAACACAATGGAATCCGCCCAATTGGTCAGCAGCCGGGATTCCGGACCGTCCAGCCCGGGCGGAGCGTTGAGGATGACAAGATTGTATACGGCGCCCAGCTTGTCAGCGAAGTATCGCGGCGAATCGACTTCGACCAGCAACTTCAAAAGATCATCCGAAACAATGGGAGCGGCCATGAAATCGATGCCGATACCGGGCATGCCCACAACTGCCTCGTCCAACTCGCAGCGGCCCTTCACATAGTCTGCAAACGACCTGTGCGGCTTGGAGGTGCCGAATTCGCGCACAAAGTCATGGGTCAGGTGCTTGTCGTGCGGGTCAAGATCAATGAAC
>NZ_SADP02000429.1:0-369 GCF_004010375.2 Mesorhizobium sp. M2E.F.Ca.ET.209.01.1.1
CCAAAGATGGAGGCCGTGGCGATCGACGAGCGAGGCTATCCCGTAAGCATCCCGACGATCGACCCGCGGATATTCGCGCTGCACAAGGCCTGGCTGGCCAGACGGCCTGACCGGTCTGCGGTCAAGGCGGCTCGGGATCGCGAGCAGGCAGAGGTGGCCGCGCGCATTGCCACCGGCTATCTCAACCTTCCGCTGGACGGCGAACATCTCAAGCGGCTTCCGACGGCGCTGCGGGAAGCAGCGGCCAAGACGCTCTCGCAGGCCAGATCGCAAGGTTTTTCCGAAGACACCCCAATCGAGCCCGACTGGTAGCGGCTGCGCAATCGCGCCTGCGCAATACTACGAAAATAGCATTCTCGCCCCGCGAAG
>NZ_SADP02000430.1:0-369 GCF_004010375.2 Mesorhizobium sp. M2E.F.Ca.ET.209.01.1.1
TCACGATCGCCAGATAGTCGCCGCGCAGGCGCAGCACGGGAAAGCCGAGCAGCACCCCCCAGAGCGCTGCCATGGCGCCCGCGGCGGGCAACAATATCCAGAACGACAGGCCGAAATGCGTAGCGAGAAGCGCATAGGCATAGGCGCCAAGCGCATAAAAAGCGACGTAGCCGAGATCGAGCAGACCGGCGAGGCCGACGACGATGTTCAGTCCCCAGGCCAGCATCACATAGATCAGGATCTGGATGCCGAAATTATCGACCCATTTCAACGAGCCCTGCAGCCCTCCGGTGATCGACCAGGCGTTGAGCGACAGCACCGCGACCACGAGGAACGGGTACAGCACCAGGGCCGAGATGCCCAATTTGG
>NZ_SADP02000431.1:0-368 GCF_004010375.2 Mesorhizobium sp. M2E.F.Ca.ET.209.01.1.1
ACGATGCAACCCATCACCGCGACCTTGAGGTTCTCGACGCCTGGGTATTTCTCACGCCACACCGGCATGTTCTTGCGCAGGTCCGCCTGGATGTTCTGCGCCAGTTCCTGAAACACGGTGGAGGTGGTGCGGCCGCAGCCGGGGCAGGCCGCGACGATCGGCACGAACTGCCGGAAACCCATGGTCTGCAGCAGTTCCTGCGACACCTGCACCTCGCGGGTGCGGTCGCCATTCGGCTCCGGCGTCAGCGAGATTCGGATGGTGTCGCCGATGCCTTGCTGCAAGAGGATGCCCATGGCGGCGGAAGAAGCAACGATGCCTTCCGACCCCATGCCGGCTTCAGTGAGGCCGAGATGCAGCGCGTGGTT
>NZ_SADP02000432.1:0-368 GCF_004010375.2 Mesorhizobium sp. M2E.F.Ca.ET.209.01.1.1
ATGACGTTGACGATGCAGTTGTTGCCGGCAGGCGCCGCCGGCAGGCGTTCGGGTACGACTTGCGAGAAGGCCCCGAAGATGACGGACCGCAATCGCGCGCAGGTGAGCGAGCGCATGCCGACGGCGGCGGGATGGACCGGGTTCAGCACTGACCCTTGCGGCGTGATGCAGATAAACGGCCGGGCAAGGCCCGTGTTGAGCAGGATCTTCGGGTTCAGCGTGTAAAGCACGTAGTAGACGCCGACGAGCAGCATGGTGTGGCGCGGATCGCCGCCCGAAGGGACGTTGAGCGAGGAGCCGAGCTGCGGATCGGAGCCGGTGAAGTCGAGGACCGCCTCGTCGCCCTTGATCGTCAGCCTCAGCTTCAG
>NZ_SADP02000433.1:0-368 GCF_004010375.2 Mesorhizobium sp. M2E.F.Ca.ET.209.01.1.1
ATGATCAAGGATGTGACGGTGAGGCCGAGGCCGAGATTGACGGCGAGATAGTCGGCCGCCGTTTCGCCCATGGTCACCGCCATGATCTTGATCAGCCAGAAATCGAGTGTGACTTCCGGAACCCGGTTGATTGCGGGCACGGCTCGTTTGATGACGGACGAGGTCATGGCGATATCCTGTCGTTGGTGGGGATTACTTGCCGAGAACCTTCATGGCCTGGGCAAAGAAATCATCGGCGCGCTTGTCGTCGTCGGCGTTGCAGCGCTCGATGCCCTTCGTCTCCAGTTCGGAAAACTTGTTCTTGTCGGCGTCGCTGGGCTTCGCCGTGGCTTCAGCGGCGCGCAGGTCCTTCAACACGGTCTCGCAGG
>NZ_SADP02000434.1:0-368 GCF_004010375.2 Mesorhizobium sp. M2E.F.Ca.ET.209.01.1.1
GCAAGATAGTGCACTTCGATGTTGCGGATGTTTTCCTCGACATCGTCACGCGAGCCGATCAGCGACGGCACGACCACCAGGGTGCGCGCCTCGGGCGGCACGCCGTGCCTGTAGTCGTAACCGATCAGGCGAGTCGGCTTGAGGAACAGCGAGACCACGGTGTTGAAGAAAGCGAGCGCGCCTTCGCTGGCCGGCACGGCAAACAGAGCCAGCATCAGCACGATCGACGGCACCGACAGGCCGAGATTGGAAAGGGCGTTGCCGGACAGGACGAGCAGCAGGGCGGTCAGCGCGAAGACGGGGAGCACGATGCCAAGCCAGCCCGTCTTGGCGAAGGTCCGCTTGACCGTCTGGCTGACCGTAGGCCG
>NZ_SADP02000435.1:0-349 GCF_004010375.2 Mesorhizobium sp. M2E.F.Ca.ET.209.01.1.1
TTCAACCGCACGCGCCGGGCCTGCTCCGACCTGATCTCGGCCTTCGAGATCATCGGCGGCGAATGCATCGAGCTTGCCCGGCTGATCGATCCCGGTATGGCCGCACCAGTCTCGGCGCCCGTGCAGGTGCTGATCGAACTGTCCTCCGGGCCGGGCATCGATCTCAATGGCCTGTTGGCCGGCTTCCTCGCCGATGCCATGGAAAAAGGGCTGGTGACCGACGCGGTTCTTGCGGCCAGCAGCGCGCAGGCAAGGAGTTTCTGGGCGATCCGCGAAGGCCTGGTCGAAGGCCAGGCCAAGCGCGGCTACCATGTGCACACCGACCTGTCGGTAAAGATTTCCGACATCC
>NZ_SADP02000436.1:0-368 GCF_004010375.2 Mesorhizobium sp. M2E.F.Ca.ET.209.01.1.1
AGACCTTCTACTTCGGCATCGGCGTCGCCAAGGGCAACGACAATCTGCGCCAGTGGATCAACACCTGGCTGTTCACCATGAAGGCGGACGGCACGCTGGATGCATTGTCGATGAAGTATCGCAACCAGCCGCTGCCGGTGCTGCCGGTCTTCTGATCGCGTCATTCCACGGCGGGACCGCGCATGGCAGCAGCCCCGCTTTCTCGACCTCGTGACGGAATGCCCATGCAAACCGCCCTGCAATTCGGCCCGATCCTGGTGCATCTCGACCTGTTGCTGCGCGGCCTGGAGAAGTCCATCCAGCTGGCGTCGCTGTCGATCCTGTTCGGCACCGCCATCGGTGTCCTTGGCGCCGTCGGACGCAGCTTT
>NZ_SADP02000043.1:0-6184 GCF_004010375.2 Mesorhizobium sp. M2E.F.Ca.ET.209.01.1.1
GACCCAGCACTCGCGTAGCTTTCATTCCCACACAAATAGCTGTCGACAACCGAGCGCTTGAAACGCGGACTGTGCTTGGACATGCAAAACCCCCGAAGGTTGTGTCCAACTTTCGGGGGTCAGTTCAAATCTGCCGGGGCTTTTTCTGTTAAGGCCCGTCGATAAACTAGAATTTGTAGTTCAGACCAACGCGAACGGTGTGGAAGGGGACTTTAACGTCGGCATCTGGCCCTGGCCCTGGGAGATCGAACGTCGCTTTACCCAGGTCTGTGTAAAGATACTCAGACTTGAGCGACCAATTCGTGTTGATGGCGTATTCAGCGCCCGCACCAACGGTCCAACCGACCTTGGTCTTGGAAGAGTCGATCCCTGGGAAAGAGAGCTTTTCGTGACCGTAGGCCAAGCCGCCAGTGCCATAGACCAGGAAGCGATCGACGGGCGTATAGCCGATGCGAGCACGCAACGTGCCGAACCAGTCAACCTTTGTTTCGAGGCTGGGACCGCCGATCGATACCTCGCCCTTGACATCGGCACCCTGGAAGTCGGCTTCAACGCCGTAGACGAATTGGCCAACCTGCCAGTTGTAACCGGCCTGAACACCGCCAACGAAGCCGCTCGCACTGAGGTCAAAACCGCCAGGGCCGCCGTCGGAAGGATCAACGCTAAACGTGCCGAAACCGCCGCCGGCGTTCACGCCGATATATGCGCCGGTCCAATCATAGGAAGCAGCAATCGGTGCCTCCTGCAAAGCGTCGGCCGCGTAGGCGGTGCCGGTCGCGAGGACGAGAGCGGTTGCAAGAACAAGCTGTTTCACGGGAATACCCTTTGTTGCCGAGCTTAAGTCGGATGAATGCCTCAACGTCACCACCCGAGTGGATATAGCGATGTCGCGGAACGCCTTTCGTTGTCAACGCCGACAAGTTGGAAGGCGTGGATATTGTTGGGGCGATGCCTGAAAGCCACACCTCACAGCGCGATTTCGAAAGCGTGGCCCGTAGCTTACAAGCATCTGCTAATGTAGCTTGACGGCATGCAACGAGACGAAACCACTGGAGATGGTGTGACTGACGAAGCTGACTAGACGAGCGGCCCGACAGTTCTGCGCTCTGTTGGGGGCGATGGGTTTGAACCGCCGGGCCTAGCCGACTCCCAGCCGTGGGAGGGTCGGCCGATGCAGAACTTACATTAGCAAGGCTGCATGAAGATCACGCTTGGTTACGTTCCACTGATTCTATCCGGATGCCGTGCCGCCGGGCGGCCCGGCGCGAAGCGGGGTAGGCTCCACGAGCCGGGCCTGACCGGCGGGGCACTAGATACACTGCACCGGCTGGCGAAGGTTATATCAGCTGCGGCTAAAGCTTCCGTCGTGTGAATAGAGGACGCTGCGAACGCACCTGAACAGCGCAAAGGCTGGAAGCCTTGCCCGTGAGGCGATTTCCGCTTTCTTACAGAACCGGGCGGGTTGGCTTCCTCGGTTCCGGCAAGCTGTTACAGGGATTTGCAGCCAATGCGGCTAAGCGCCAGTCTCTTTGGCACATCTCCCTTGCCAGCAACTCATAGCGATCTTCAGCGGTCGTTCGACCTTTCTTCGCGGCAAGCAGATAGTCGGCTCTGTTCGTTCGAAAGTCTTCTTTCGTCGCAGACATCGTTTCCTCCCGGATTTCCGCAGGCGTTGCCTCCTTCTGGCCCTGACGGGGAGACACACTAGCTGCCGATATATCGCGCGAGTCCACCAATTGAGGATTGTGTAGAACGATATATCCGGGCAGCGGGCTGCCCAACTCTAGGCGGTGTAGACGGCGGCGCGACCGCAGCCTACGTGGTCTTAACATTTGTAGGCGCGCCCGGCCGGCTGTGAGCGCATGATTAATTTCTTGGCCCACGTGCCGGGCCGAGACCCCACTTCACCCGCTGGCTTCGGCCGGCGGGCTTTTTGTCGCCTTGCGCGACTAAAACCGGGCAGCCGGCAGAGTGAGCAACGATAAGAAATCGAGACGCCTATGGATCGCCATTAGCATCCTCATCGCTGGGCTTGTGCTCATCCTGCTGGTTGGCCTCGCATACGCCGTGCTGATTCAACATCCTGCCGAATAAGCCGGCCGAAGATTTCGGCCGCTACATCAAATGCAATAGACAGTTTGGGCAGGAGCCGCCAAGGTGCGATGGTCAGCGGCTATGTTATGGGCTACGCTGCTTGAGAGCGACCAACGCACTCTCGCCCCCAACGGGAACAGAGAGATGCAACGGCACCTGCCGCCTAATGCCTTTTATCCAGAAGATCTCGACGTGCTGAAGCGCGTGTTTGACGTTCTGTGCCGCGAACGCGGTTGCCAGCCGGGCTCCCCGGACGCCGAAGCTACCGCCTTATTGCTGGTCAACTTGTTCGAGAGCGGCCGGAGAACGGAAGAGGAGCTGCTTGAGGCGATTCAGACCACGCAGGCTTACCGCAAGGCAAGCTAGGCGGTGCCGGCTTACGCGCTTCCCGCCGCCTTATGCTGAGCAGCTCAACTTCAGCGGACGCGGTAGGGCCGCGCCTCATCACCTTGGCGGGGCGACAATAGATTGCGGGAAGCCATGAGACGGGATCGCGACGTTGAAACAGCCCTCAGTTGCCAGTCATCGTGCTCGATGCTCGCAAGCTCTGCCTCGGCTGTCAGCCGGTCTAGATGCATACGATGGAAGTCTACCAGCTTTCGAGCAGCTGAAGGAAATCGTGCGCTTTCCTAATTGAATGGTGGCGGACCTGTAGTTCAAGAATACGTCCGCGCTGCTCGGCAATACGCCGCTCGCCCCGTGTGACGCGCCGTCGCGCCTTGTCGATTTCGTCTGCAAGTGTCACGGGCCGGTAACGCGGGGGGGGTGATTGTTCCTTGGCGATGTATTTCACAACCAGGTCTGGCACGGCCTGTCCGGCTTAAAGCACTTGTTTGCAGTCACCAAGGACGCGGGCGGCTGGGCCGGATCATCGCCCGCGCGATCGCCAGCTCTGCTTCCACTTTGGCGTTTTCCTTCTGCATCATGTTGTCGGCTGCCATCAGTCGACGAAGCGATCGCTTGATCTCCTCTCGGTCCCAGCCTGCTTCGATCATGCAATCAATGATCGCCTGAAAACCCGGCTCCATGGCCTCCCGGCAATCAACCTCGCGGTCGGGATAAACGCCGGCGCGCCGCGGCTTTCTGATCAAAGGTAGGCCTCCCCGTCGCCGCGGTGCTCGTAGCAGAACCAGTGCGACGGTCTCTTCGGCTTGGCAAATCCCCAGCCGGCATCCCTGCCGCAGCCTTCGTGTTCGCAGACATGCCCGAGCGGGCCTCGAGGGCGCTGCGTGATCATCTCTCCAAGGCGTGTCGGCTCGTCGCTCATGACGAAAAGATTCCACAGACCGGCTTGACGGGCAAGGAATTTGTTCTCATTTCGTTCTTATGGCGCACGAGAAGGTCGATACGCTGGGCAAGGCGACCCGGCACAATTTGCTGTTGAAGGTGGAGTGCGCGTGCGGGAACGTGCGCTACTGCCGTTCGGCCGACTTGATGATGGTCTATGGCGGCGGCGCTGACCCCTTCAAGCTGAAGTTCGACTGCAGCCGGTGCAAGCCCGACATCAGGCTGACGCTGCTCGAGCTCCACCCCGACCACCTGCCGAGGAAGCTCGTCATCCACAAGCCGATGACGGTCGACGGCAAGATCGTATGGCACACCGAGCGGTTCCGACCATGAAGGAGCGCTTCCAGGTCGAGGCTACCGAGAGCGGCTACCGGGTGCTCGACCAGGCCGGAAAGGTGCTCGCGATCGTTGAGCGAAGGCCACAGGCGTTCGAGTTCGTCCGCGATCGCGGCGGCCGCGTCCAACTCCAATGGCCAAGGACAGTGATCTTCAACCAAACGTTGCCGCGCGATTCTTCAGCAACTGACGGCGGTTTTTGAGGTGGTTGCGCTGCTCGGGGCCCCTATGCCGAGTTCATCGCCAATGCCAATCGATACCCGCGACCGCGCCCTACATCCCTTCGCAAGCTTGGTACCACTCAACTGGATTCGCCTCGATTGTTGGCTAAAAACGCAAAAAATCTTGATGCGTCTCACCTGCCACCGCTCGGCCAAGCCGCTTGAAGCCTGTTCCGTTCGCAATTCCAAGGCGCGGGTGAGCGCCGTCACAAGCCGAGACTTAGCTTGCGACCGAAATTCCAATCGGTGCCGCCGTCGCCGCGAATGACGCCGGAGACGTGCTTGCCAACATGGCGCTCCAACGACGGTGTCCACGGCACGAGCTGGAAGCCGAGTCCGTCATCGATCATCGCGAAACGGCCAGATGCGAGCGCGAAGCGCTGACTGTAAGTACCAGAGACGAATTGGCCTTTGCCGGCTCGGTTGAATGGCTGGCCGGTTTGGGCCGCGAGCCTGCTTCCCAGCGCATCGAGTTCCCTTCGGCGCAACGTTTCGATCAAGTGGCCGGCAAAGACGGTCCCGGCCGGTTGGCGCTCAGCCAGACCCAAGCCGACAAGCTGCTCGACGCGCCGGTCGAGCGCCTGCCGCACCTCGGCACCGAAGCCGCCATCGGAAAGAGCTGCCGCGGGACGGGCGAGCGCCTGCCTGTCGAGCCAGGTCGCCCCCTCTGCAGCGACCTGTCTGTCGAGATCCAGATCGGAGCGCACAGCGAGCGCCAGGCGTCGGCGCCCCTGAACGTCCACAAATTTGCGCAGTTCAACGATCGAGCCCGGCGCTCCGTCGCCGGCCGCCTCAAGATCGGCGAGCCGGACGTGGTGACAACGGCCGTCAATGCCGTCGACGACCGCATAGGCGGTGCCCTTGAGTTCGTCATCCAGTCCGCGCTCGATCAGACGGCCGACAATGGGCCCATCGACGTTCTCGGCGGCCAGCACATAGCTGGAGCTCGCGCGTTCGATATCGCGGTCCGAGAATGCGCGATGCAGGCGTTTGATGATATCGGCGCGCTCACCCATCTCGCGCAGCGTTGCCTCGGTCTTCTCGCTGACGATCCATTGGCCTGGACCGAGCTGCTCGGCGAGGCCGAGCGTTTCCAGTTTGCGCAGCCGACCCAGCTTAAGCGCTGTGAATTCATCAGGCAGGCGATCGGCGTGCGGCGCGAGATCGATGGCACCGTTGTCGCGCGCGTCGCGCATCAACTGACGGTCGAGCCCGGTCCATCGCTCAGCCTCGACCTGGCGTTGGACATGCCGGCGGATCTCGAGATCGGACCGAGGGCCGAGTTCCTGCGTGATGAGATCGCTGGCGCGATCGCGCATGCCCCGACTGATGTAGTCGCGCGAAATCACCAGGTCCTGCCCGTCATCGGTCCGGCCGCGCAGGATGACATGGACATGCGGATTGTCGGTGTTCCAGTGGTCGACGGCGATCCAGTCGAGCGCCGTGCCGAGATCCTTCTCCATGAGACGCATGAGATCACGTGTGAAGGATTTCAAGTCGGCCATCTCGACGGCGTCCTCTGGCGAGACGATGAAGCGGAAATGATGCCGGTCGTCCTTGCAGCGCGCGACGAAATCCGTGGTCGACGCATCGTCGATCTCGGGACCGAACATGCGGGCTTTCGTGTCGTCCCGCGTGACGCCCTCGCGGCTCAGGTAGTGGAAGTGGGTCGAAAGCGGCGCGCCATGCTTCAAATGGCGGACCACCCGGGTCTTGATCGTGGCGACGCGGGAGCGGCCGGTAAGCAAACGGTTGGCCTGAATGCTCGCCGCGCGGCCGCGTCCGAATTGCGAGCGCTTGCCTGAGCCGATGCGGGCGGACCGCGACACGCTGCCGCCAGCCTTTTGGGCCGCCGCAAGCGCCTGGGCGACGAAGGGCCGCGAGGATTGGGCTCGCGTCGAGCGAATGCGTCCCGGACGGACACGGAATTCCCGCTCATTGGACACGGCAAGCGCCCGCACATTTCGAACAGCTAGGCAAATACAATGATTTAGATGCGCTCAACACATTGCGCCTACCCGTTGCAATGTGAGGAAAGCCTCGAAAAGCCCAGCAAATACAACCGTCCGGCCGCAGCACAATGTGCGCCCTTTTATCTTGCCATCCCTCGGTTGTTGCCGTAACCGCCCGGTCCCTGCACATATTTGAAGTAGTGCAATCTCGCATCATGTCGGGTTCCTTCGTCTTGTGGAGGATATCCGGATGGCACCTCGCCGCTCGTGGGCCAAGGCCAACAGCCCATACTG
>NZ_SADP02000437.1:0-367 GCF_004010375.2 Mesorhizobium sp. M2E.F.Ca.ET.209.01.1.1
GCCATGCAAGAGCTCGGCGCTTTGCCGTGACGCCCGGTGACTTTCCCGCCTATCAGGGGTCTCATTTGGCAGGCAGCGATATGCTACCTTCAGGCACGGTAGCGTTAGCAAGCAACGCGATTTGCTCCGCCGCGGCGTCCGTAGGCCGCTCGGCTCGGACGGCCGTTTCGAGTGCCGTGTAGTTCTGCTCCGATGGGATGCGGCGAAACGTGGCCAACGCAGCGAACGTCAAGGGATATTGAACTCTGCCGATAGCAGTTATGGTGTCGGTGCGAGAATTAATCGTGCCAACCTTATCTGTCTGAGTCTTATATTCGCTCAACTGCTTGATGAGCTCCTGACTTTTAACCATTCCTACCAAATTTTC
>NZ_SADP02000438.1:0-367 GCF_004010375.2 Mesorhizobium sp. M2E.F.Ca.ET.209.01.1.1
GCAGACCTGGCTGGCGCTCCCCGACGGCAAGGAGGAGATTGCTCCGGTTTTCGCGAACACGTCGGTGGCCAGCTTGCCCGAGATCGACGCCGAAGGCGTCAGCGGCCGCGTCGTCATTGGCGCGTTCTCGGGATTGCGTTCGCCGGTCGCTACCGCTTCCGATACGCTCTATGCCGATCTGCGTCTGGCTGCGGGTGCTGCCGTGAAAATTCCGGCCGATGCCGAGGAGCGCGCCATCTACACGCTGGAAGGCGACGTCTCGATCGCCGGCGATGTCTTCCCGGCCGAGCGGCTGCTGGTATTCAAGCCGGGCGAGGAGATCGTTGTTTCTTCCGAGCGCGGCGCGCATTTCATGCTGTTCGGCGGC
>NZ_SADP02000439.1:0-367 GCF_004010375.2 Mesorhizobium sp. M2E.F.Ca.ET.209.01.1.1
AGACGATCAGCCGGTCGCGCGCAGCAAGCGCGCCATCCGATGGCATAGCGCCGGTGAACCAGTCGCGGATGACGCGGACGGCCGACGCATCGGAAGCGCCCGCCGTCAGCGAAAGGAACCCCGATAGTGCCAGCGCAAGGCACAAGAGCAGGATGACGGCCCTTGCCCGCGCCGAGCGGTCGCCATCGGCTGCCCTGCCCGCGGCGCAAGCAACAGATTGTTCGGCCATCGCCGCTCAGTCCGTGACCTGGTTGCCATAGAGCGAGACTGCAAGATCGTGGATGGCGTCCGCCGTGCGCGGCCCGAAGCCGAGCAGGTAGCCGCCCCACATGCTAATCATCTTGCGGTTCGCGCCTGCCGGCGTCGA
>NZ_SADP02000440.1:0-367 GCF_004010375.2 Mesorhizobium sp. M2E.F.Ca.ET.209.01.1.1
ATGACAGACCGCTTGCGTCGACGTTCAGCGCGGTTGTAGCGGCAGTGCTGCCATTTGCGTCAGAAATGACAACTTCCTCGATCGAAGAGATTCCCGCACGCAGCGTAAGTCTATCGTTCGCTATAGTGCTCCCGAAACGTATGGTGTCGAAGCCGTCGCCGCCGTCGATTGTTTCTCCTAGAGCATTGTGAGTGGAGCGCTCAACAATGACCGCGTCATTGCCGCTGCCGCCGTAGATCGTGTCGACGCCCTGATCCCCGAAGATTCGATCGTTGCCCCCGTTTCCGGAGATGACGTCATTGTCGCCGCCACCGTGAAGTTCATCATCACCGGCATCACCATACAGTTGATCATCGCCAAGGTCGCC
>NZ_SADP02000441.1:0-367 GCF_004010375.2 Mesorhizobium sp. M2E.F.Ca.ET.209.01.1.1
AACGGCTCGTCGAGCAGCAGGATCTTGGGCTCCATGGCCAACGCCCGTGCGATGCCGACGCGCTGCTTCATGCCGCCGGAGATTTCGGCCGGGCGCTTGTCGCTTGCATGCGCCATCTGCACGAGGTCGAGATTGCGCATGATCCAGTCATGCCGCTCGGCCTTGCTCTTCGAACGGCCGAAGACTTTCGACACCGCCAGGTTGATGTTTTCGTAGACGGTCAGCCACGGCAACAGCGAATGGTTCTGGAACACCACAGCACGTTCGGGGCCGGGGCTGTCGACTTCCTTGTCTGCCAAAAGCACGGCGCCGGCGGAAACCTTGGTCAAGCCGGCGATCAGGTTGAGCAAGGTTGACTTGCCGCAAC
>NZ_SADP02000442.1:0-367 GCF_004010375.2 Mesorhizobium sp. M2E.F.Ca.ET.209.01.1.1
GCCGACTGGAAGCACTTCGACGATTTCGCCGCCGGCATCGCCACCAACCGGCTGCCGACGACGGAAGCGCTGCGCGGCCAGACCTTCAAGATCACGCTGAACACCGGCCGCGTCATCGACCTCGCCTTCACCGCCGCCGACACCGTGGCCTGGAGCGAAGGCGCAGAGGCCGGCGCCGACTGGTACGAGGCGCTGGAAGTCGCGCCCGACGTCTACTTCATCAACATGACCTTCGCCGCCAGGCCGGCCGAGGACGAAGCCTTCATCGTCGACACCAGGACGCGGCGCGTGCTGTCGGTGCGCGAGCGGGTGCGCGAGCCAGGTGAAGCGCCCGGCGAGCCGCGCGTGGCGCAGGTCTATTCCGCCG
>NZ_SADP02000443.1:0-366 GCF_004010375.2 Mesorhizobium sp. M2E.F.Ca.ET.209.01.1.1
TTCTCGAAGGCCAGGTCCTGGGCGCGGCCCTCGAACAGCAGGCGGCTCACCGGGGCGTCCGGGTAGGGGCGGGAAAACAACACGCTTTCGCCGATGTCGATCGCTGTCCTCAGCGTCACCGCATCGGCCGTGTCCCAGCCGGCGACGGCGAAAGCATGCACGACTTCCTTTTCGGTGCCGACAAGGCCGACATTGATCGGGTCGCCGGGAATGCCCTGCGGCGTATGCGTCACCATCTCGAAGGGCTTCGTGCGGAAGCCGCGCTCCCGCCATGTCCAGAATTCCGGCGCCGCGATATAGGCGAGCGCTAGATAGGAGACGCAAACAGTCGCCAGCTAGATCGCCGCACGCCGCCTCAGGCTTCGC
>NZ_SADP02000444.1:0-366 GCF_004010375.2 Mesorhizobium sp. M2E.F.Ca.ET.209.01.1.1
GGAAGTTAGTAATGCAACTCACAACGCAACTGTAATACTAGCTTCTCTTTCGGTCATTGCTACCCGACAACAGTAATGTTACCGGGTTTTGCGACGTGACCTCCCGGAGCGCAAGCTGGCTGTGGCAGAGCGCGAGCCGATCTTACCTTGGGTGTTCTATGGACGGCGGAAAAGAATCAAGGGAGCAGCGGCGTCGGCGCGTTCTCAAAGGAGCGTCGATTCTCTCGGGTATTTCAAATTCTGAAGTCAAGTGCACCGTTCGCAACATGCATTCGCAAGGCGCGGAGCTGCAAGTGTCAATTGACGCGCGCGTTCCAAATGAATTCCTTCTTTACATCCCGACTGATGGGGTCGGTTATAAGGCGG
>NZ_SADP02000445.1:0-366 GCF_004010375.2 Mesorhizobium sp. M2E.F.Ca.ET.209.01.1.1
ATGAGCCAGACCTTCGCGATCTTCGAGATTTTCGCAATTGCTGGCGTGCTCTACCTCGTGATCAATCTGCTGCTGATCGCGATCATCCGATCCATCGAGCGTTCTCTGACCAGGCATGAGTCGTCCTCCAGCCAGAAATCGACCGCACTCAAATCGATCTGACGTGGTTTCATGACGGAG
This sequence comes from Mesorhizobium sp. M2E.F.Ca.ET.209.01.1.1, assembly GCF_004010375.2. NCBI lineage: Bacteria > Pseudomonadati > Pseudomonadota > Alphaproteobacteria > Hyphomicrobiales > Phyllobacteriaceae > Mesorhizobium > Mesorhizobium sp. M2E.F.Ca.ET.209.01.1.1. Next base: position 181 of record NZ_SADP02000445.1, read on the forward strand.
TCTACTGCTCACTCCTTGCGATCGGGTCGCCTTCGTTAGCCTTGGCGGGCAAGCATCCCGGATCGCCCACCATAGCTGTGGCGCTGAGGCGCTTTTCTTTCGCAGTGCCCACGATTGGGCCGAGCGTAGGTTATCTCCGCCGGAGGCGTTAGGCAGGCTCCGCGAGCCGTCACCTGTGCACCAGGC
>NZ_SADP02000446.1:0-366 GCF_004010375.2 Mesorhizobium sp. M2E.F.Ca.ET.209.01.1.1
CTGGGACAACAATCTCAAGCTCGCCCGGCTTCTCGACGATGCCGGCATCGACTTCATGCTGCCGATCGCCCGCTGGATCGGTTACGGCGGCGAAACCAATTTTCATGGCAACGTGCTTGAGACGATCACCTGGGCGGCGGGCCTGTTGGCGCTCACCCATAACCTCACCGTCTTTGCCACCACCCATACGGCGGCCAATCACCCGGTGGTCGTGGCCAAGCAACTGGCGACCATCGACCAGATCAGCCGCGGCCGCATCGGCCTCAACATCGTCGCCGGCTGGAACAAGCCGGAATATCAGGCGCTTGGGCTGACGCTGCCGGACGACCACACCACACGCTACGGCTATGCGCAGGAATGGTTCGA
>NZ_SADP02000044.1:0-4959 GCF_004010375.2 Mesorhizobium sp. M2E.F.Ca.ET.209.01.1.1
GGCCCAACATGGCGCTGCACATGCCGCTGTTCCTGACCGACGAGGAGGGCCGTTTCGCGATCGGTTGCAGCGAGACGATCCTGGTGACCGATGGAGGGGCGGAGGTCCTGAGCAACGGCGATCGCGAACTTCGATTCCTCTGAGCTGAAAGCCATAATGGGTCGGCGATCGTCGCGTAGCAAAGAGACGCAACGCCCGCTCGGCAGCGTTGTTGGTCGGGCTGATCCGGCCGTCGGCGAACAAGGTCATAAACCTTCCCACCCTTCAGCACATACTCGATCGGCTCAGCAACCGGAGAGCTTCGGGACAGTCTTGCCCGCTCGCTCCGCATCCCCTAAGCGTCTCTGCCAACGGCCGGCTTTCCTGCTGGCGTCCTCGCAGGCGTTCGTCGGCGGCAAGACCTTTGATGTCGCGCTCGACATCAACAGCAGGTCCATTGGTTGACCGCCTCGAGCGCGATCCGCGAGATCGGTGCGGCATCCTTGCGCGCTTGGCATTGGTAGCGACGTCGGCAAGCACGAAGAACTTTCGGCGCGCATCCGCCCAGCACAGCGCCTGGGGTCAGCGGACCAGGATTGCGGCCCACTTTGAACAACGGCATCGGCCTGAACATTTAAGCACCACCCGTCAGTGAATGAACGCCTTTTGATCTCGCCGGCTTCGGCGGCGAACCTGAGGGCCTTTGGTACGAAAGCGAGGAGGCGCCGCCTTGTTCTGTAACGGGACCCTACTTGTAAGCTCCTTTGAGTGATAGCCCGGAACGGCAGCTGTTTGGCGCGAAGGCCGAACAGAGCAGCGCCAATGAGATCAGACCACAAGGACTGGCACGGCCGAATGCTCGACCGTAAGCTCGCCCGCGGGCCGACAAGCGCATTAGGAACCGCCTTGTCCCAGCGAAGCTGCGCTTTCCCAAAGCCTGCATCGAGGAGATCGGCTTACCGCCGCGTTGCCTGACCGGCGCAACCCCACGGCGTTCGCCCCAGGGCGAGGGGCTAAGGCGCCTCAGCCTGATCGTCACCGGCCGACCTCTTCGCTGCCAGATCGCCTCCGTCCTCTCGGCTTCGAAAGCCTCCTGCACCACAGTCTGCAATAGCCATAAGTCCTGGCGTTGATCTCCAGCGCCCGGCCGCAGGCGGCGTTGACGCGCTCGCGGCCGAAGCCCTTGACGAGCCGTATGACGCCAAGACAGGCGCGGAAGCCTTGTTCGGGATGCGGCCGATCCGCCAGTATCTTCTGGCACAGCAAGGCCGCATCGAGACCGATCGCGGAAGCTTCCCGGTTGATCCTCTCGATCGTCCACGGCGGTGCGATGAAGGCATGTGATCCGGCTGGCCACGGTCAAGACGCTCGCCAGCTTCGACTTCTCTTTCCAGCCCTCGCTCGACCGCGATCGAATCTTCACGCTGGCCCAACTCGGCTTCGTCGCCCGCTGCGAGGTCATCCACTTCCTCAGCCCGCCCGGCACAGGCAAGAGCCATCTGGCCATTGCGCTTGCAGTCGAGGCTGTGAAGGCTGGAAAGAGCGTCTATTTCTGCACGCTCGCCGAACTCATCGCCGCGCTGGCAAGGGCCGAACGCGAAGGCCGCCTGCAGGAACGCATCCGCTTCTTCTGCCGGCCTGCTCTGCTCGTTGTCGATGAGATCGGCTACTTGCCCGTCGTCCACGGTGGCGGCAATCTGTTCTTCCAACTCGTCAACGCCCGCTACGAGAAGGGCGCAATGATTCTCCCTCAAATCGCGGTTTCGCCGAATGGGGCGAGGTCTTCGGCGACCCTGTCGTCACAACCGCACTTCTCGATCGCCTGCTTCACCATGCGGTCGTCGTCCAGATCGACGGATCGAGTTATCGGCTCCGCCAGCACGCCGAGCTCATGCCCGAACACTTGCGATCAAAAGCCTCCATCACGCCGCCGACAATAAATCCACCATCGCGGCCGCGCGGCCGGCCACCGAAAAATGGACACCCCTCCGCGACAGCCTGAGCGGCGAAACTGGGGAATTTTACTTCGGCACTTTTGGGGAAAATTCGAGCGGCATTGACACCTTGTGATCTCGCTTGACCAGGACGAGTTTCCCTCCGGCACAGTTCTCAAGCTCTATCGCATGCGCTGGCGCATCGAGCTCGCCTTCAAGCGTCTGAAGAGCCTGATCGGACTGGCCACGCCTCCCGCCAAAGAGCCAAGGATCGCAAAGCCTTGGATTCTTGCCCACTTCCTCATCGCGCTTGTGACCGAAACCCTTTCGCAGGAGTTGGGTGTCTCTCCCCTTGAGCGACGGGCGCCCGCTGCTGTGGCGCGCCACCCGCCAGATCGTCGCCTCGCTGATCGCAGCGATCTTTGCTCAACCGCCCTTGGCAACCCTGCGCCAAAATCTCCATGCCTTGCGACATCGATGGCGTGAGCCACCTCGAAAGCGCAAATTTCAGTCCATGCCGAAGCTATCTTAGCGCATGCCTCCAAGGGGGCGGCATCATTTCGGATTCAGGGGGCGGTTAAATCTCGGAACGAGGGGGCGAGATCATTTCGGAATCGGAGGGCGACATCCCTCGGAATTTGCATCCCGTCCATCCGCAAAAGCATGGAGTGTTCCTCTTGTTCGCTAAATCTCGGCTTTTCTTCCAACCGTTTCTTCCTGTAATTCAGGAATTGTCTGCTATTAATTTGTCTCAGTCGCGGGGTGCACTCCAGAACTGTCCTCTCAGTTTTCTAGACCAGTCCCGTGTTCTTGTCGAACGCTCGAAGTCACTGGTTGACGCGATCAGAATCTCGCCTCCCTGCATACGCTCTCGAGCCTGAGGGCGACCCCAAAGAGCTGCGCATCGGAGCCGGGTGCACCAATAATCTGCACAGACACGGGCAGGCCGCCGCTCGGCGAGGCTACCGGGAGCACTATCACCGGCGCGCCTACCAGATTGAAGAAGGAAGTGAACATCGTCAGGGCACTGCCAAGTGGAATAGTCTGCCCGGCTATGTCCACGTCGATGGTCCCGACCTCCGGCGCTGTGATCGGACAGGTCGGCATCAACAGGAATTCGAACGTCTGCATGGCCTGCGCAAATGATCGCCTGTAGGTCGACAGCACGCGCTTACACTGGACGTAGCTTTCTGCGGACAGGAACTGACCCATCACAATGCCGCCGCGCATGTCGGCACCGAATCGATCTCGGGCGCTGGCAAGATTAGGGCCGTGATACGCAAGAGTTTCGGCGAGCTGGATTGTCAGCGAGACTGCACGGGCCTCGGACTGATCGGGGAGTGCGATCGTGCCGAATGTGGCGCCCCGCCGTCCGATGTGTGTCTTCGTGGCGAGGAACGCGTCGTGCACCGACGCGTCGCATTTGTTCTCGCAGCCGTTGACCAAGGCAACCCTCGGCGCCGCGCCGGGTGGCGTCGCCGACGGGAGCTTCGCGATTTGCCTGACGACAAGCTCCAGGTCCTCAACAGATGTCGCGAGTACGCCCGCATGGTCCAGCGACCAACAATAGGGGATGACGCCGTCGAGACTGATCAGGCCATAGCTCGGCTTGTACCCGGCGATGCCGCAGAGCGCGGCCGGGATACGAACCGAGCCGCCCGTATCGGTGCCAAGCGCGAACGGCACGATGCCCGCCGCCACGGCTGCCGCGGAGCCGCTGCTCGAGCCACCAGCGAGCCTTGTCTCATCATGCGGGTTGACGACTGTTCCGGCCCAGCGGTTCTCACCGGTCGCGCCAAATGCGAATTCGTGGAGATTGGTCTTGCCGATCAGGGCCGCCCCCGCTGCCTCAAGCATGCAAATGGCCGCCGCCGACCTCTCCGGCACATTGTTCTCTAACACCCTGCTGCCGCCGGTGGTCCTGATCCCGCGCGTTTCGAACATATCCTTGGCGGCATAAGGAATTCCATCAAGCGGTCCCAGAACGCGGCCGGCCTTCCGGCGTGTATCGGCCTTGGCCGCCTGGGCGAGTGCATGGTCGGCGGCAACCGTAATGAAGCTGCGCAGCGAGGGATTGGTCCGTTCGGCCGCAGCAATACAGTCGCTGATGATCTCGACCGCGGACCGGTTGCCGCCCTCGAGTGCGGCCGCAATAGTTTTGATTGACCTCCATTCAGTCATGGCCAGTGTCTGTTGCTTGCGCTAGGGCGTCCGGAGCAACTTGGCCCAGGTCTCTGGCGCCGATTCTGCGCAAATCCGATAGCAAACTCTCGAAGCTAGGAACTACCCCGAACCGGGGCGTCACCAACTTTTGAAGATCCTCTTCGGCCCATAGGTTGTCAAAAAAATCGACGTTAATGGCCTGCAATGTCTCCAGACGGAGCTTCACCATTGTTCCTCTTTCCCACAACGGCAAGGCCGCGCAGATTATCGTGAGTAGTCGAATCCGGTTTAGTGATGAAAATTCCCGTCTCCGAAGTTCCCCCTCAATAGTAATGTTTAGATCACGAGGGAAAATCATACTGGCCTCGGTGCCCGGCTCATCGCCCGGTTCAGTCGGCGGGCTCGAGGTCGCACTGACCATCGAGCGCCCGGTGAGTAGCCGGGAAAGCATCCGGCGCCCGTGTAGACCTCAGCCGCCGCCTTGGCTTCCCGCAAGTGACGCTCCTGCGAGGCGATGGGTTGCTGGCCCTGGGGTCGACCAACCCGCCCTACATCGTCACCGGGAGGAATAGTCACTTTCGTCGCTATGCGAGGAGCGTCGGCCCATTATGGCATCTAGCCAACGATTTCGAAGTACCTCGCGTGGGTGATATCGTGGATGCGATTGATCAAGCTCGAGTAGCTATGTCCAGCGGCAATCGCGGCTAGGACAAATTCGGAGTTCATACTCAGCCCCGGCATCGAGTTGATCTCCAAGACAAAGGGCTGACCGGAGCGGTCGATCCGGAGGTCGACGCGGGCGTAGTCCCGGCACTGGCAGGCACGGAAGGTCGCAACCGCAATGTCCTGCAGCAAAGTTGCAAGGCTGCTCTCGACTTGCGCC
>NZ_SADP02000447.1:0-366 GCF_004010375.2 Mesorhizobium sp. M2E.F.Ca.ET.209.01.1.1
GTCCCGGGACGGCTGGGTCTAATGGTCGCCACGCTCTACGGGCTCGGCTCGATTGCCTTCATCACAGCCGTCTATCATACCTCGACCGCCGACCTCGTCTTCATCCTGGCCTTCACCACGATGTTCTCGGCTTTGCTGTCCTGGCTGTTCCTGAGGGAGAGACCGCGGCCGGCGACACTCGCGGCGCTGGCGCTGATGATCGTCGGTGTCGCCATAATCGTCGGCGATTCGATCGGCACCGGGAATCTGTTCGGCGACATCATGGCGCTGTGCTCCGCGCTCTGCGTCGCCTGCGCCATCACCGTCTCGCGGGCGAGCGGCAGGGAGATGGGCTTCACCTCGCTCGTCGGGGTGGTTCTGCCGTTC
>NZ_SADP02000448.1:0-366 GCF_004010375.2 Mesorhizobium sp. M2E.F.Ca.ET.209.01.1.1
AGCTGCTCCCCTTCTCGCAAATCGCACGTCCGGGCGCGCCCGGATAGGAACTTTATCTCGTTCCGTATGTAGTCACGCTCCACTGGCCTGAGCGGCTGGCGGCGCTCTGCCAGCGTTGTGGTGGCGGAGACGTTTTCGAGCCCCGTCGCCCGAAACCAGGCCGCCAAGCGAGTTCCCCTCATGGCGCCGGAAAGCTGTACATCATCGGATAGCGAGTCGAGCAGACGCCAAGTCAGTTTGGGATCGAGCGGCTGAAACTGCCAAACCGAGATATCGACCTCCTTCACAGCAACAAGCCCACCCGGTTTCACGACGCGGCAGAACTCCTCCATTGCCTTGGTAAGTTGGTCGCCGCTTAGATATTGC
>NZ_SADP02000449.1:0-366 GCF_004010375.2 Mesorhizobium sp. M2E.F.Ca.ET.209.01.1.1
GGCCGGTGTAGTCGAGGCCGAAGCGCGGCCAGCGTTCGTCGAACGCGCGCTGCTGGGCCGGGGTGAAACGACCCTGGCGCAACACGAAGCTGCGCACCTCGCGGCGGCCCTCGTTCACGGTGAAGGGCTTGGGCGGGGCCTTGGAACCGGCGCTGTCAAAAGGATTGGTCATCAGCCGATCAGCCCGTCCACTGGCGAAGAAGCGCTGGCGTAGCGCTTGCGCGGGATGCGTCCGGCCAGGAACGCCTCGCGGCCGGCCTCGACCGCCTTGCGCATCGCACTGGCCATCAGCACCGGGTTGCGCGCACCGGCAATGGCGGTATTCATCAGCACGCCGTCGCAACCCAGCTCCATCGCGATTGCGGC
>NZ_SADP02000450.1:0-366 GCF_004010375.2 Mesorhizobium sp. M2E.F.Ca.ET.209.01.1.1
CAACAACGCACAACGTCCGCGCTGGAGCGCTGCGCAAGCCTTCTTGCGCGACGCCGAGAAACGCTCGAACCTGACCATATTGACCGAAACCCGCGTTCATAAAGTCCTGTTTGAAGGCAGGAAAGCGGTCGGTGTTCTGACCGAGACCGGCGTCACCTATAGGGCCCGACGCGAGATTGTTCTAACGGCAGGCGCGCTTGCCACACCCAAGATCCTGCAGCTCTCGGGCATCGGCGAGGCCGAGCATCTGAAGAACCTTGGGATCGACGTGATCATGGATCTGCCGGGCGTCGGAGAAAACTATCAGGATCACCTCGAAGCCACGGTTCAGGCGCGGGTCAAGGATCCGATCTCGCTCTTCGCCCA
>NZ_SADP02000451.1:0-366 GCF_004010375.2 Mesorhizobium sp. M2E.F.Ca.ET.209.01.1.1
GTCGAAGCCCGGCGCCACCGTGCAGCCGACCAGCGTCCATTCGCCGAGGCTGCGCGCTGACTGCCACCAGCCGGCCGGCACCACAATCTGCGGCCGCTCGCCGGCGGCAAGTGCTGTGCCCAGCACCTGTTCGATGACCGTGCCGGAACCTTCGTCATGCATGGCGAGCGCCAGCGGCGCGCCGGCGTAGAAGTGCCAGACTTCCACCGCATCCTTCACCCGGTGCCAGGCCGAAATCTGGCCTTCCTCAAGCAGGAAATAGATTGCGGTCGAATGGCCGCGCGCGCCCCCCGCGCCATCGCGAAAGGTCTCGGCATACCAGCCGCCTTCGGGGTGCGGCGCGAGGCAACGCATTGCGATGATTTG
>NZ_SADP02000452.1:0-366 GCF_004010375.2 Mesorhizobium sp. M2E.F.Ca.ET.209.01.1.1
GCTTCGCGTCGCTTCGCCTGGCTTTCAGCGCAGCCGTCCTCGGCGCTTTGCTTTGTGGCCCGCAGGCATCCGCGCAAAGTGCGGCCGCGCCCGCGCAAACGGTGACGCTCGGCCCAAGCGGCCTGCCGCTGCCGCGTTTCGTCAGCCTGAAATCGGGCCGCGTCAACTCACGCGTCGGCCCAGGCGCCAACTATTCCGTCGACTGGATGTACATGAAGGCCGGCCTGCCGATGGAGATCATTCAGGAATTCGATACCTGGCGTCGCGTGCGCGACGCGGACGGCTCCGAGGGCTGGATCAACCAGTCGCTGCTTTCGGGCCGCCGCACCGCGATCGTCGCCCCCTGGCAGCGCGGCAAGGGCGGCG
>NZ_SADP02000453.1:0-365 GCF_004010375.2 Mesorhizobium sp. M2E.F.Ca.ET.209.01.1.1
GTTCGGCCAGATGCCTTCGGCGATCACCACGCCCCGCTTCACGCCGTCGAAAAACCTGGCATGCAGCACCAGGTCCCCGCGGCGGTTGCCGACTTCGACACGGCCGCCATCCTCGATGCCGAGCGCTTCGGCATCTTCGCGGTGGATGAGCAGCTCGGGCCTGCCCTCCTTCGCCTTCGACACCGGCGTTTCGGCAAAACTCGAATTGAGGAAATTGCGCGCCGGCGAGGTCGCCAGCCGGAACGGATGCTCGTCATCCGCGACCTCGATCAGCTCGACATGGTCGGGGAATTCCGGCAGCCGCTCGACCGGGCCGAACAGGCCCATGCTTTTCGGCGGCCGGTTGGGCGCCGACTGCCCTGTCC
>NZ_SADP02000454.1:0-365 GCF_004010375.2 Mesorhizobium sp. M2E.F.Ca.ET.209.01.1.1
CTGAACGTCAACCCTTCGAACATTGGGCTCCATCAGAACATGAACCGCGTGTTGCGGCTTGCGCGTGGCACATTCTTCCGCTGGATCAGCGCCGATGATTGGCTCGAGCCGGGGTATCTTTCGAAATGCGTGAAGACGCTTGAAGACCGACCTGATGCTATTGGGCTGACCACCGGCTTCACCCTTTACTCGCCCGAGGGGGTGGCGAGATGGAAGCACTACCGGGGGGAATTCCCAAGCTCCGGCGACGCAGCCCAGCGCTTTGAAAGGATGTTGTGGTTCTACCATGCCGGCGACGCCATATATGACCCGATCTACGGCTTGTTCCGACGCTCCCGGCTCCTGGAAACGGGCATGCTTCGCCG
>NZ_SADP02000455.1:0-365 GCF_004010375.2 Mesorhizobium sp. M2E.F.Ca.ET.209.01.1.1
CAAGCTTCCAACGCGATGGCCAGTCAATAATGCAGTTCTGATTGTTCCCGAGCACATTTGGGCGAAGATTAGCCACGCCGACGCGCGTAACACCTTTCGCAATGATCCTCCGCTGGTGGGCACAGGCCCCATGATTGTTTCAGAGTTTCAGCCGGGTCAATTTGTCCGCTTGGCGTCGAACAAGTATTTTCGCATGGGACAGCCGCCCATGGCAGGCATGATTTTGAACCTGTTCAATACAGCAGATCCCATCGCCCAAGGTCTAAAAAGTGGCAACCTTGACTACGGTTATGGCATCACATCTGCTCAGTGGGAGGATCTCTCCAACCATTCCGACATTAGGGTCGGCCAATCGCGGGTCGAAC
>NZ_SADP02000456.1:0-365 GCF_004010375.2 Mesorhizobium sp. M2E.F.Ca.ET.209.01.1.1
CTGATCATCGCCGACACCAATTTCCCGTCCGATTCCGTGGCGAAGCAGACCGTGCTCGGCAGGCTGCTGCGCATCGATGCGCCGGCGGCCGATGTGGTGAAGGCGGTGCTGTCGCTCTATCCGCTGGACAGCTTCGTCGACGATGCGGCCGCACGCATGGAGATCGTCGGCAAGCCGACCGAGATCCCGCCCGTGCAGAAGGAAGTACAGAAGGAGATCGACGCTGCCGAGGGCAAGTCCTGGCCGATGATCTCGATCGAGCGATACGCCTTCTACGAGCGCGCCAAGAAGGCCTATTGCGTCATCCAGACCGGCGAGCGCCGCTTCTATGGCTGCTTCGCCTTCCGCAAGGGCGTCATTCCGCC
>NZ_SADP02000045.1:0-4475 GCF_004010375.2 Mesorhizobium sp. M2E.F.Ca.ET.209.01.1.1
TTTCCCTTGCCGGTGGAAGCCGCCTGGTTCGACGACTTGACCAACGTCACGCAGCAAGGGCATGCTGACGAACAGAGAGACCTTGACTGCAGGCTCCATTTCGTTCCGCGCTTAGGACGTTGTCGGTGAGGACGGCGTGGATCTTGTAGGGAACGGCCGCGATCAGGCGCAGCAGGAAGTCTCTCGATATGGCGGTGGTGGCCGTTTCCACGAAGGGGAACTTCGAGGTGCGATCAATGGCGACGAACATGTGCAGCTTGCCCTGTTCGGTGCGCACCTCGGCGACGTCGATGTGGAAGTAGCCGATCGGATGGCTCTTGAACTTCTTCTTCGCCGGCTTGTCACCTTCTACGTCCGCAGGCGGCTGATGCCGTGGCGCTGCAGGCAGCGATGCAGTGACGAGCGCGTCGTGTGGGATCGTCGCTTGTAAGGCGTAGAGGCAGTCATCGAGTGGCAACAGAGTGTAGCGCCGGAAGGGGACGATGACGGCCTCCTCCTCGGGCAAGAGCACCGTCGATCTAGGCTCTCTCGGACCGGTCGGCACATCGTCCACGGGACTGTCAGGAATTCTGTGCGCGAGGCCATGATGATGGAAAGGAGAGAATCATCACATGGCTATCGAGAAGGAACTTCTGGACCAACTGCTTGCCGGCCGCGATCCGAATGAGGTGTTTGCCAAGGACGGATTGCTCGACGACCTGAGGCGCTTTCGGAACGGATTCTGAACGCTGAACTCGACGAGCACCTCGAGGACGACCGCACCGACGGCAGCGCCAATCGCCGCAACGGCCATTCGAGGAAGTCGGTTCTGACGGGCACGTCGAAGATGACGCTGTCGATCCCGCGCGACCGGGCCGGGATCTTCGATCCGAAGCTGATCGCCAAATACCAGCGCCGCTTTCCCGATTTCGACGACAAGATCATCTCCATGTAGGCGCGCGGCATGACGGTGCGCGAGATCCGCGGCCATCTGGAGGAGCTCTACGGCATCGACGTGTCGCCGGAACTGATCTCGGCCGTCACCGACGCCGTCCTGGAGGAAGTGGCCGAGTGGCAGAACCGCCCGCTGGATGCGATCTATCCGCTCGTCTTCTTCGATGCGATCCGGGTCAAGATCAGGGACGAGGGCTTCGTGCGCAACAAGGCCGTCTACATCGCGCTCGGCATCCTGCCGGACGGCACGAAGGAGATCCTCGGCATTTGGATCGAGCAGACCGAGGGCGCCAAGTTCTGGCTGCGCGTCATGAACGAGCTGAAGAGCCGTGGCGTCGCCGACGTCTTGATCGCCGTCGTCGACGGCCTGAAGGGCTTCCCCGAGGCGATCAACGCCGTCTTCCCCCAGACCGTGGTCCAAACCTGCATCGTGCATCTGATCCGCCATTCGCTGGAGTTCGTGTCGTGGAAGGATCGCAAGCCGGTCGTGCCGGCGCTGCGCGCGATCTACCGGGCAAAGGATGCCGAAGCCGGCATGAAGGCCCTGGAGGAATTCGAAGCCGGCTACTGGGGCCAGCGGTATCCGGCGATCACCCAGAGCTGGCGGCGCAACTGGCAACACGTGGTGCCGTTCTTCGCCTTCCCCGAAAGCGTGCGCCGGATCATCTACACCACGGATGACATCGACAAGCGTGATTTCGGCTTTCTCGACTCCTGTGCGTTTATTTGTTCGGCTCAGGTGAGCGTGTTTCTTCGTCCCGGCCCACAGGATTTCCCATGCGAGCGTGTCGAGACGCAGTCAAGGCTGGCCGGTGCGATGGCGCCATGGCCGGCTGCGAGGTTTCCAGGCCACGCCTTGACTGCGTCGAGCACGGCGCCTTTCTGGAGTGGACCGGGGCGATGACTGTCGCACCGGGATATTTGCTTATGTTATGTTCGCCTGGCACGGACGACCACGTGGCAAAGAGCGGCGTGAGAGGATGAGAGCGCCGCCGCGCAGCCGTTATAGTCGTTCCTCGTTTGTGGCGTCCGTGCGCCGCTTCGGCCCTAGTGACCGCCAATGCCGAACCATCAGCTCGTAGGCACGTTCGGCATTCTCGGCCGCGGCTTTCTCGCTGTTTCGCAACTCCTTCACGTTGTAGGCGTAAGCCGAACCGCGGCGACCGACACCGCGCTCGCCCGGCGCGCCAGCCTTGAGAGCGAGCTGCCTCTGCTTTGCCGCCACCAGCGCCGGCGAGCCCAGAAGTAGTCCTGCTCCTTTGTCAGCAGATGCCAGATCAACACGGCGAGCTTGCGGGCGAGCGCCACGGCTGCGACCTGATGGCCGCGCTTGTTGCGGATGCGCAGGAAGAAAGCCCTGAGCGGTCCGGGCGCCTTCGCCGCCGCCCAGGCGGCCTCGACCAGCATGGCGCGGGCATGGGAACGCCCATGTTTGCTGATCCGGCCATATTGCGCCAAGCCAAGACCGGATTGACGCACACGAGGATTGAGGCCGAAGTAGCTCACCAGCTTCTGCGGTTCGCGGAACCGCCGGATGTCGCCGACGGCGGCGATGATACCGCTCGCGACGATGGCATTGACGCCGGTGATCGTCTGAAGACGCCGGACTTGCACATCATCAACCGCTTCCCGGGCGATCTCCCGATCGAGGTCAGCCAGATCCTCGGCCAGGCGGTCGATCTCGCGGATGTGGCGAGCGATAGCGGCCCGCTCGTCGTCGGGAAGCACCTGCCGCTCGAGCCAGGCGCGACCCCGACGGTTGAACAGATCGGCATGCGGGCACTTCGGCACGAGGTGCGCCTGCAGGAATCCATGCACCTCGTTCTTCACGCGCGTGCGATGCCGCACGACCTGGTTGCGCCGCGTGACGAAGCGGCGAAGCCGCTCCGTCCGCTCATCGGGAACCCAGACCGCCGGCAGAAAACCGCTGGCAATAGGGCGACAGAACCCGCACCACTGCCATGGCGTTGCCCGTAGCTTCGACGACAACCTCATCCATTCGTCGCAACTGCGGCCGAAGCCTTCCAGTCCCGAGCGGGTCATGTCGACCCGTCCGTGATGGCGCAGTTGGCCATCTTCCCAAACCACCACCTCCGCAAAGGTGCGGTGGATGTCCATCCCAATCACGCGTCTCATCGGCTCCTCCTCAAACAGTCGGGAGCCGGCGGGCGACGCGACACCTACGGATCCGCGCTCTCGGCGCAACCGGGCAGGTCGCAGGGGCGGCCAGCTACTAACGCGAGCTCGCAGCTCATCGAATACATCGGCCTGCCCGTACTTGGCGTGCTCCCGGTGCCCCTGTCCCGGATGGTCGCACCATACGCCGAAAGCCTTTCATCTCAGCGGGGATCAGGTGGCACCGTCATGACCATACCGGTTACGAACGCGATCGAGGCGCTGAACTCGAAACTGCGCCGCGCCGTCCGCACCCGAGGCCATTTCCCCAATGACGACGCGGCAATGAAACTGTTATATCTGGTCCTGAACCACGCGCCAAGGATTGGAAACGACCTCCGCGCGAGTGGTTCGAGGCCAAAACCCAGTTCGCCGTCGTCTTCGGCGAAAAGTTCGTCAGCCAATGACGAAACCGGCCTCGCGCACAGAATTCCTGACAGTCCCATCGGCCACCGAGGTCCGTTCCCGCCATTTGGCAACAGTCTTCTGGTTGATCCCGTACCGCTTCGCCAGCGCTCTCAGGCTCTCTTGACTATGCTGTATCGCTCGACGAACCGCCTCTGTCGTCGTGGCGCTCCCATGAAGAACCTGGCCCATAGCGCATCCTTTGATTCGGACGATGATGAACCATCAAAATCTGGGATCAAACATCTAGTTGGCCAGCCAATGGGCAAGATCGCACCGCACTTCGGAGAGGCAGTGCGGTCATACGTCCACTGCAGTAGTTTCGCAGTTTGCAGGAAATGCACTAGCATTATCATACCGCCTACACTCGCTTCTCGCCGAGGTGGCGGTGCCGCCACATCGTGGCCAGCGGCAAGCCACCAGATCTGGCAGTTACTAAAAAACGTTGAGAGACTATCTTCGACTCCTGTCAACGAACAACGGAGCACAAAACCCCGGCCACGCACGCGATATGAAGATGATTTGCCGTGCCGGCGGCCTGCGAACCGGCTGAACCGATTGACCCCAGAGCATGCAGCCTTTCCCGAAGGATCCGAATTGATTTTCCGGGAGTGGTGTCTGCCCACCGGGCAGAGACCGGCGGCCAAGGTAGAACGCCGCCCTAATCCACTTTTGCGGCTGTGATACAAACGAAATAGATTGATTGTGAGCGGTCGAAGAGAGGCAGCCCTTAAGCAGGTTCAAGATGTTAACCCAATGAAACTAATATTTCATAGGCTTGGACTTCACTCACACGGCCATCTCACTGCGAGATGTTAACAATACACAAACTGTGTTTGACGCAAACCACCCGGCAGTTGACCATCTAAGCACAACGACGGGAGCGGAGGAGAGGTAATGGCGAACACTCAGTCGAGCTTGGCGCCCGGGCTTCCTTTTAGCGAGGCGGAGTATAACCGTCG
>NZ_SADP02000457.1:0-365 GCF_004010375.2 Mesorhizobium sp. M2E.F.Ca.ET.209.01.1.1
CTCCTATTCCATCGCCTCGGCGCCGGAAGCAGGCGCAGCCGTCGAGCTGGCGATCGAGCGGCTGGACGACGGCGAGGTCTCGCCTTTCTTCCACGATGTGGCCGCGGTCGGCGACGAGATCGAACTGCGCGGACCGCTGGGCGGCCATTTCATCTGGGAGGAGAGCGACGGCGGGCCGATCCTTCTGATTGGCGGCGGCTCCGGCGTCGTGCCGCTGATGGCGATGGCGCGCCATCGCACGCTACGCAATGCGGCGGTGCCCGTTGCGCTGGTCTTTTCGGCGCGGGTCTGGGACGAGGTGATCTTCCGCGACGAGCTGATCGGCCTCGACGACCGGCTTGACGGGTTCAGCCTAGTACTGACGC
>NZ_SADP02000458.1:0-364 GCF_004010375.2 Mesorhizobium sp. M2E.F.Ca.ET.209.01.1.1
CGACGAATTCATAATCCTGCAGTTGCTGTTCGATGGCGATGACCAGGCCGGCGCGCTGGCGAGCCGCGTCATCCATGCGCTCTCCAGCGAATTCCCGATACAGGGCCACACCATCAATATCGGCGGCAGCATCGGCATCGCCGTGTTTCCCGACGACGGACAGAGCTCGGAAATCCTGATCCGAAATGCCGACCTCGCGCTCTACAAGGCCAAGATGGAGGGCCGAGGCACCTGCCGGTCATTCGAGCCCGGGATGGACGCGCGTCTGCAGGAGCGCCGTCTGCTCGAAGCCGAACTGGCGCTTGCCGTGGCGAAGGATCAGTTCGTGCTGCACTATCAGCCGCTGCACGATGCGGAGACTTCC
>NZ_SADP02000459.1:0-364 GCF_004010375.2 Mesorhizobium sp. M2E.F.Ca.ET.209.01.1.1
TGCCATTGTTCCCGATTGGCCAGATACCCGGCGAAATGAACGAGGATTATTGCCTTGGTGCGCGGCGTGCATCGAGCCTCGGCTTCCGCAAGGGACATCAGCGGCAAGTCGGCTGACTCGATGTCGACAAAGACAGGAGTCGCGCCGACATAGAGCACTGAGTTCGCGGTCGCTACGAAAGTCAGCGACGGAACCAACACCTCATCGCCTGGGCCGATACCAAGTGCGTGCAAAATGAGATGAAGTGCCGCCGTGCAGGAACTCACTGCAACGCAATCGTCCGCGCCGTGCATGCGAGCAAAAGACTCTTCGAACAAGCGAACCTGCTCGCCCATGGTCAGCCAGCTGCTATCAATGACCTTTG
>NZ_SADP02000460.1:0-364 GCF_004010375.2 Mesorhizobium sp. M2E.F.Ca.ET.209.01.1.1
ATCGGGGCTGGCCTACGCGGCTTTGTCCGGCTTTTCGCTCGCCTATCTGCGCGACGATGGCCATTCCGGCCTGATCGCGATTCTCTTCCTGTTCGCCGTAGTCTGGGCAACTGACATAGCGGCCTATTTCGTCGGGCGCGCGGTCGGCGGCCCGAAACTTGCGCCGTCGATCTCGCCTGGCAAGACGCAGAGCGGCGCGCTGGGCGGGGCCGTCGGCGGCGTGGTTGCGGGACTGGCACTGGCAATCGTGGCGGGGGCCGGCAATCTCGCGATGCTTGGCCTTGCCGCTCTGGCGCTCTCGATCGTTTCGCAGATCGGCGACCTATTCGAATCCTGGGTCAAGCGCCGGCACGGCTGCAAGGAT
>NZ_SADP02000461.1:0-364 GCF_004010375.2 Mesorhizobium sp. M2E.F.Ca.ET.209.01.1.1
CTTCCGACGCCTCGAGGAATATTAGCTAGCCCACGCCAAGCCCCAATTCCTTGCGCGCCTGCTTCGTCAGCTTCAGAGCAACCAGGCGATGACTCTCGCGCAAATAGTCCTTCAGCGCACCATCATCCATGCTCTGGCTTGTCTGACGCTGGATCCACTTCATGCCGCGGGAGGCAAGATAGGGCGCGGGGCGCAGGCCGGGCTGCTCCTTGAGCACGTCATAGGCAACAGCGGAGCATTTGAAGGTGACGAAAAGCTGCTCACCCTGATCCCAGCCACCGATCGCAAACACCTTGGTCCCGACCTTCCAGACATGGGCGCCGCCCCATTGCACCACGTGGATCGTTGCCGGCAGCGAGCCGCA
>NZ_SADP02000462.1:0-364 GCF_004010375.2 Mesorhizobium sp. M2E.F.Ca.ET.209.01.1.1
ATAGTTGCGGAACTGCTCCTCGAACTGGAGCCTGGTCAGATCCTTCGCGGTGAACACATCGAAGCCGGCCAGCCGGAACGTCTTCGACACATCCTCGGCGTCCTTGTCCGGGTTTTTGAGGGCCGGGATTTCGCGATATTCTGAATTGCCGATGACGAGGGCTACCCTTCGGTCGGCATGCGCCTCAAGCGTTGTGAGACTTACAAGCATCAAGGCTGCCAAGGATACGCAGAATCGCAGCATGGCAAATCCCCCATCCATTATGATCTGGAGGCTTCAACAAGACGGATTGCGCTCTGATAGTATATTAAAAAACTCACAGTTTGTAGATACGGGCGAAGAAAATCCTCCGCCAGCTAAAATA
>NZ_SADP02000463.1:0-363 GCF_004010375.2 Mesorhizobium sp. M2E.F.Ca.ET.209.01.1.1
CAGCTTCCGGTCGACGGTCGCCGCGACGCGCTGCGTGTAGATGGCGCGAACCGCGTCGAGGAAGCCGAGGAAGGCGAGAGCCAGCACCGCGATGAGCGAGAGGTAAAACAGCGTCTCGACGCTGGAGGACGGCAGCACGCGGTCATAGACCTGCAGCAGGTAGAGCGGAATCACCAGAAGGAGGATGTTGATCAGCAGCGAGAAGACGCCGACATCGGCGATGGCGCGCATGAAGACCGGTCGCAGGCCGGAGGGTCCGGTCATTTGCGCATTTCCCGCCGCTGCATGATCCCGGGACCTTATACGTGGCCCCCGAATTCGGAACCGCCGTGCAGCGTGCTGCTGGCGATGCTATGCGTGGCG
>NZ_SADP02000464.1:0-363 GCF_004010375.2 Mesorhizobium sp. M2E.F.Ca.ET.209.01.1.1
GATTCCGCAACTGCCCGGCCTCCAGATCTACGTGCTCGGCCCGCCGCGCGACAAGGCGGCGTTGCGGCTGGAAGAGCAGGCCGGTGCCATGTTCCCGCTGGCGAGCGGCGGCCCGTTCACCCGGGCCTTGGCTAGCGGCCTTGAGTCAAACAAGACAAGCGACCCTGGCTTTATCGATGAACTCAGCCCTTTCGAGCACAGCATTGGCACCCCGCTCTCTGTGGCTTTGAGTGGAGAGGCCGACGACTCGGCTGTCGAGTATGTCCGCAAGCACTATTCGGAGCCGATCGCGCATATCGCGCCGCAGGAAAGTCCGGATCAGTCCTGGCGGCGTATCGACGCCGACTGGATGGGGATCGCCGC
>NZ_SADP02000465.1:0-362 GCF_004010375.2 Mesorhizobium sp. M2E.F.Ca.ET.209.01.1.1
TGTTCGGCTACTTTCCGGCAACGGGCAAGGATGGCGATGTCACCACACCCGGTACGACGGTGTTTTCCTGTCTGTCCAACGACATCGTCGCGCATGAGATGTCGCATGCGCTGCTCGACGGGCTGTATCGCCACTTTCAGGAAGCGTCGAACGCCGACGTGCCGGCCTTTCATGAGGCATTTGCCGACATTGTCGCGCTCTTCCAGCACTTCACGCTCAAGGAACTGGTCAGCTTCACCATCGGCAAGGCAAAGGGAACCCTGTCGGCGGCATCGCTGCTGTCGGGTATCGCCAGGCAGTTCGGCGAGGGCAGCGGGATGGCCGGACCACTGCGCGAATATAGCGGCGCCGACCTGTCCGGC
>NZ_SADP02000466.1:0-362 GCF_004010375.2 Mesorhizobium sp. M2E.F.Ca.ET.209.01.1.1
GTTGACCGCTTGCAAATCACAACTGGGTCAGGAGGCCAATGATGTCCAGGCTGCGTGTCAATGCTTTCACCTTGTCGCTCGACGGTTACGGCGCCGGCCCCGACCAGAGCCTCGCCAACCCGCTCGGCGTGGGCGGCGAAAACCTGCACAAATGGATGATCAAAACCCGCTCGTTCCACCAGATGATCGGCAAGGATGGCGGAACGACGGATACCGATAATGAGTTTGCCGTGAGTAGTTTTGAGAATGTCGGCGCCTGGATCCTCGGCCGCAATATGTTCGCGCCGAGCCGCGGACCGTGGCCGGACGACAACTGGAAAGGCTGGTGGGGGCCTAACCCACCCTATCACGTGCCGACCTTT
>NZ_SADP02000046.1:0-3108 GCF_004010375.2 Mesorhizobium sp. M2E.F.Ca.ET.209.01.1.1
GCGGATGGCGACTTGTCCGGCGATCCACAGGGTGCGGCGCAGCCGAGCATTGCCGAATTTGGAAAGGCGGGTCTGGCCCCGATATTGGCCTGACTGCTGTGTCGAGAGGTTCAGCCCGCAGAACTTTAGAAACTGGCGATGATGGGTGAAACGGCGAAGATCGCCGGCTTCGGCAATGATGGTCAATGCGTTGATCGGTCCAATGCCCGGGATTTGTCGCAGGAGCTGATAATCCTGGCTGTGCCGCAACAGCTCGTCGGCCTGCGCTTCGATCTCATTGCGCTGCCGGATCAGGCTGCGTGCTTCGTCAATGACCATCCGGAACATGCGAATGGCAGGGACATCAAGCGGCAGCGGCAGTCCGATCGATGAGCGCGCCGTCTCGTAAATATCCATTAGAATCTGTGTCTTGCTGACCTTGCGGCCGACGACATCCCACGCTGCTGTCACAAACTCCTCCTTTGTCCGTGATGCTTGCTGGCGTCGGAAAGGCATGAAGGAAGGCGAAGAACCAATCGCTGCGGCTGTTCCCCCGGAATCGATCGATCTCGGGAAAATACAGTGGCAGGTAGTGCGTCAGGATACGGTGCTGGATCTCGGTCTTGGCCCTTGGCGATCGCTTCATGGGTCTTCGACAGTTCCTGCACGTCGTGATGCCGGCGCGCGGCGGATCATGGTAGACCTGCGTCGCCTGGATCCTGAGCATGTGCAGCATCACCTGGGCATCCTTTGGATCGTTCTTGTCCCAGCTGTTGTGCAACGCTTCTCGTGTTCGGGCCAGCGCCAGCGACGCCACCAGCCGCACCTCGAAACCCGCTTCAGCCAGGCGCCATGCTATCGGCCGGTTTCCCGGTCGCTTCAAAGGCGCAGACCACAGGGCGGCCGTACGCCTGCAGCACTTCGATCATATGGTCGTGCTCAACACCGGGTGTTGAGGACCAAAAGGCGACGCCGGCGCTTGTGGCCCGGTGCTTCGATCAGAACTTCATTGCGCACCTTGGCAATGTCGATCGCTACCAGCACCGCGGCGGCGGGTGTAGAATCTGAAGTGGTCATGGTCGGTCTCTCCGGAATGGGCTGTGAACATTCCACATTCTAGAGAAACTTTGACTGGCCATGGCCGCCTCGACAGCGGTGCGCGCCTGCAGCGAGCTGCGCGCACCGCTCTCTCGGTCGCCGCGGCTCCTTCATTCCGTAGGTGCTACGGCTCCTGCTACAAATCAAAGGCCTTCGCCAAGGCCTGCCGCGATCTCGGCCTCAAGCACGTCAGGACAAGACCCTATACGCCCAAGACCAATGGCAAGGCCGAGCGCTTCATCCAGACAGCATTGCGCGAATGGGCTTATGCCATCGCATCCGACATCCGATCACCGTGCCGCCGAACTGCCTGTCTGGCTACACAGATACAATTGGCATCGTCCACATGGCAGCCTAAAGTCCAAAACACGTATCAGTCGCCTGGCTCTAACCGAGGACAACCTGTGGAGGCAATGGCGGCGTGCATGGGGCGTCCATCGCGCGAAGCTTGGAGATCGGCCGCATATATGTTCCTGCAGCAGCGGGCGTTTTCAGTGCCGTGGGTCTGCTTCTGGCCGAAAAGTCAGTAGCTGTCGCATCAGCCTTCGTCGCACGACTGGACGAGCTCGACGATACGGCAGCTGAACAGGCTTACGTTCAGCTCCAGCGTGAGGCGGAGCGCCTTCTGGGTGTTTCCGGGAAGGCCAGGTGCATGCGCCAGGTAGAGATGCGCTACCTTGGGCAGGCATTCGAGCTGATTATTGATCTCGATGTTGGGCACCTATCCACCGAGGCGCGCAGCGAGCTGCGGTGAGCGCCCGATCAGGCGGAGCTGGTTGGGGTTGCACAGCCTGATCGGGCGCGGCTGATTGGCTTTCGGCTTCAGTTTGAGAGCGGCTCTTGAAGCGCCAGGACTCATTTCCGGTTTCGACGATCTCGCAATGGTGAGTGAGGCGATCGAGCAACGCGCTGGTCATCTTGGCGTCGACGAAGACGCTCGGCCATTCACCGAAGGCGAGATTGGTAGTGATGAGGATCGAGGTGCGCTCGTAGAGTTTCGAGATGAGATGGAAGAGCAACTGCCCGGCGGCCTGGGCGAAGGGCAGATAGCCGAGCTCATCGAGCACGACGAAGTCTAGCCGGGTCAGGTGATCGGCAATGCGGCCCTGGCGGCCGGAGCGGGTCTCGGCCTCCAGCCTGTTGAACAGGTCGACGACGTTGAAGAAGCGGCCTCGCGCGGCGTTGCGGATGAGTGAGCGGGCGATGGCGATCGCCAGATGCGACTTTCCTGTGCCTGTTCCGCCGACCAGGAACGACGTTGCGATGATCGGCGACGAAGACGCCGCCGGCGAGATCGCGCATCCGGGGTTCGTTGACCGGCGTGCCGGCGAAGTCGAAGTCCTTGGCCAGCGGCAACTTGGCGACGGCGAGCTGGTATTTGATGGAGCGGGCCTACTTCTCCGATATCTCGGCCTGCAAGAGATCACCGACAATCCTGGGCGGCTCGTGCTGTCGCTTGATGGCGACGCGCCCATGATCTCGTCATAGGCGCTGCGCATTCCGTAGAGCTTCAGCGCTCCCATCAGTTCCATTACCTCGGTGCGTTCCACGGCTGTTTGTCCTCCTGAGACTGTCATAGCGGGCGCAGTCGGCGACCGGCTCGTGAGCTAGCTTCAGCGCCGGGGAATGGAAAGGATCGTGCCCGGCGCCGGATCATGCGCGTCGAACACCATCTCCTGCGTCTCGCACGGATACGCCCTCACGAATACATGCGGCTGGTGGCAGAGCCGCATGTGCGCGACCTTCACTGTCACTGTCACGCCGTCGAGCAGGACGATCTCGTGACTCCAGTCGAACCGGTAGGCCTCGCCAGGTGCAAAACTCAGCGGAATGTGGGCCTCGGCGCTGCCGCGATCCGCCGCCCAACTCTGAGCATGCCGCCACACCGAACTGTAGCTGCCGTCAAAGTTCTGCGGGCTGAACCTCTCGACACAGCAGTCAGGCCAATATCGGGGCCAGACCCGCCTTTCCAAATTCGGCAATGCTCGGCTGCGCCGCACCCTGTGGATCGCCGGACAAGTCGCCATCCGC
>NZ_SADP02000467.1:0-312 GCF_004010375.2 Mesorhizobium sp. M2E.F.Ca.ET.209.01.1.1
TCCTCAGCATCAGTATTGTTGACGGTGCTGGCGCGGAGCGGCTGCACATCTCTCGCATTGGCAAAAACAGGACAGAAAGCGGGGCTGATCGCTCAGGCGATCCCGCTGTCATGGGCGCCAAGACGGCGAAGGTCTGGTGCGGCCCAGTCATTTATCGTCCGGGTTCCGAACCCTCCATAACCATGGCAATGGCCAGTTACGACAATTTAGTTGTCGCGAACTCGGTCATCGCCGAAATCAGTCTGAAGCCTATCTGGTTCATCGTTTCCGAAATCCACGTGGGCCGCAGCGGCCAGGGATTTGTCATCGACC
>NZ_SADP02000468.1:0-362 GCF_004010375.2 Mesorhizobium sp. M2E.F.Ca.ET.209.01.1.1
GCTGTCCAGCGCTTCGGCACGGGTGGCGTCGGCCTGGTGTTCGGCCCGGTCACCGCCCTCTGGTTCCTTGCCATCGGTCTCTCGGGGTTGAAGCACATCATCACGGATCCGGAAATCCTTTGGGCGATAAGCCCGCATTACATCGTGGCTTTCTTCATCAATTCGCCCGACGTGTCTTTCGTGACCGTCGGCGCGGTCTTCCTGGCCGTTACCGGCGCCGAGGCGCTCTACGCCGATCTCGGCCATTTCGGTCGCAAGCCGATCGTTCTGGCGTGGCTGGCAATCGTGTTTCCGTGCCTGCTTTTGAACTATGCCGGGCAGGGCGCCTATGTGCTCGCCAAGGGCGGCACGGTCGGTCATCC
>NZ_SADP02000469.1:0-362 GCF_004010375.2 Mesorhizobium sp. M2E.F.Ca.ET.209.01.1.1
CGCGAAGGACCCGGGCGGCATTTCTGGCGGCAACCACGAAGATCGCCGCCAGCGTCACCGCACCCAGGATTCCCGCTTGCACCAAGGCGGTCAGGAAGCCGTTGTGGAAATGATTGAAACCTTCATCCATCCCGAACTGATCCTGAAAACCCTGCTTGATCAAGAGCCGGGTGGCACCCACGCCATGTCCGAAAAATGGCATCTCCCGAAATGCCTTCAGCCCGATATCCCAAAGGGCGACGCGCGATCCCAAAGCTGTCGTGTGGTCACCATGGGTCAGCGCATCCCAGTCCGAGTGCAGAAATGCGACACGCCCCGCTATCGTCTGGGACCCGAAAACCGCGCTCGCAGCCACGATCGCG
>NZ_SADP02000470.1:0-362 GCF_004010375.2 Mesorhizobium sp. M2E.F.Ca.ET.209.01.1.1
AGGCGAAGGGGTCGCTTTTAACGCTACCGCCATGATGACCTCCCCCGCTTCGACCCTCGCGGGATAGGTACGCAGATCGATACATGGCGGCAGGCGCTTGGCGGCTCCGGTTCGGTAGTCGAAGGCGCCGGCATGTTTCGGGCATTCGACCTCGTAGTCCATCACGAGACCGTCGGCGATATGCACCGCTTCATGCGTGCAGAGCCCGTCGGTACAGAAGACCTCGTCGTCGGGCGAGCGGAAGATGGCGTAAGTCTTGCCGCCATGGTCGAAGCGGCGCGCGCCTTCCTGTTCGATGTCGTCGAGGCGGCAGGCTCTCACCCAGTTGGTCATCTTCTTTTCCTTTGCTTTGCGAAGTCGCC
>NZ_SADP02000471.1:0-362 GCF_004010375.2 Mesorhizobium sp. M2E.F.Ca.ET.209.01.1.1
CATACCCGCCGCGCCAGGGGCTATGGAGGCGCTGGTGCTCGGCGGCCGGAACGAGCCCACGCCCGATGAAGCGCGTCCCGCTTTGTTGCATCGCGACGGCGTCTCCGTTGACATGCAGCTTGACGCTGGCGTTCTGCGCCTCTGCGTCGCCGGGCAGATCAAGCGTGATGGCGATCTCGTCCTGATCGCGGGAAGAACGCATCTCGGCAGCAAACGCGATGGCAAGCGGAGGTGCTTTGGCGTCGCCAGCCCGGTTGGGCCGGCTCGAAAACACATCATCGGCCAGTTCAGGCGTGCGCGGCGGGCTCGTGCGGCGCTGCGTGGAGCGTTCGTAATCGCCGGCCATGCGCAGCAGCCTTTCG
>NZ_SADP02000472.1:0-337 GCF_004010375.2 Mesorhizobium sp. M2E.F.Ca.ET.209.01.1.1
CTCGATCCCAGGCTGGGTGGCCGATGACCGAACCGTCCGGCGATGTCCTGCTCGAAATCTCCGACCTTTCGCTCGAGTTCCGCACCTATCGCGGGCCGATCAAGGCGCTGAACGGGGTCAGCCTCAATGTCCGTGCCGGCGAGATCGTCGGCATCGTGGGAGAATCCGGGTGCGGCAAATCGGTGACCATGATGGCGGCGACGCGGCTTTTGCCCAAGGGCAGCGCGCACATTACCGGCGGCGGCATCCGTCTGTTCGGCAACGATCCGATGACGCTCAGCGAGCGTGAACTCCAGCATGTGCGCGGGCGGCTGGTGTCGACCATCATCCAGGAACC
>NZ_SADP02000473.1:0-361 GCF_004010375.2 Mesorhizobium sp. M2E.F.Ca.ET.209.01.1.1
GTCAATCTCGCCCGACCCCGGCAGCCCGACTTTCAGCTGATAGGCCTGGATGGCCTTGCGGGTGGCCGGGCCTGTCAAGCCGTCAACCGTGCCGTCATAGAAGTTGAGATCCTTCAGGATGCCCTGCACCTGCTCGACGACCGGATCGGGCTTGGGCGTCTGCTGTGCCGGCGCCTGGCGCAGGATGTTGATGGTGGTTTCCGATTCGTTGGATAGGGTGTGCGGGAAATTCTCGATGCTTCGGGTGGCGAAGAAAGCGCCGGGATGCGGAAAGGGCTGATACCAGAGCGCGTTGGCCGAGACATAGAACAGCGTCACCAGGAAAGCGGTCGAACCGCCGACCAGAACCGGATTGCTTGCG
>NZ_SADP02000474.1:0-361 GCF_004010375.2 Mesorhizobium sp. M2E.F.Ca.ET.209.01.1.1
GCCCGTTGCGCTGCCACCGCAGCATCTTCATAGCGCCCCCGAAGAAAGTGACCCATGCAAACGCCGTGCAGCGCCGCCGTAATCCACGGATCGAGCGGACTAAGGCGGATGCCCCGCTCGCCCCAGTCGATTGCACGCTCGGCTTCCCCTCCCCAGCCCAGAATCAACGCGCCCCAAGAATATGCCCACGCTGCCGATGGGGAGATTGCAAGAGCGGCCTCGAACGTCTCCTGAGCCAAGATACGGTTATGTTCGACAAGACCAATCGCGATTGCGGCATAAACGAGCGCTGGTGCATCGTCGGGGCCAAGCGCTACTGCAATATGCGCGTGCCGTATTGCCGCTCTGCGATTGTCTTCAC
>NZ_SADP02000475.1:0-361 GCF_004010375.2 Mesorhizobium sp. M2E.F.Ca.ET.209.01.1.1
ACGTCGAGAAGATCGCGGCGGCGGTCACACCGCGCACGAAGGCGCTGTTCATCAACACGCCGTCCAATCCGACCGGCTGGACCGCCGACCATGAGACCTTGCGAGCGATCCTCGATCTCGCTCGCGCCAAGGGCCTGTGGATCATCGCCGACGAGATCTATTCGCTGTTTCACTATGGCCACGGCCGCGCGCCGTCGTTCCTCGACATCGCGGAGGCGGAAGACCGCATCCTGTTCGTCAACAGTTTCTCAAAGAACTGGGCGATGACCGGCTGGCGGGTCGGCTGGGTCAAGACGCATCCAAGCCTGCAGCAGGTGTTCGAGAACCTGATCCAGTATTCCAACTCGGGCGTCGCCCAGTT
>NZ_SADP02000476.1:0-361 GCF_004010375.2 Mesorhizobium sp. M2E.F.Ca.ET.209.01.1.1
GCCAGGTGCTGCTCTCGGCATTGGACTTGCTGCTGCCGACGCTGGCTTCGGCGTAAACGTACACGCCGGTCTGCGCGCCCACTGCAACGCCCACGCCGACTTCGGCGCCAGCATTGCTGCTCTTGCTGCGGTCGGCCACGTGCGCCTTGCCCGCTTCCAGCAGGATGTCACCGGCCGAATCCAGACTGAGCGTGTTGCCCGCGCTCAGATTGCCCTGCACCACGTGGATGTCGCCCTGGGTGCTGGTCAGGTTGACGTTGCCGCCCCCCTGGATGGTGGAGCCGCGCGAGACCTGGCTGCTGCCATCGGCACTGCTGCTGGAGGTCTTGAAGCCGACGCCGGCCTCGGCACTGAGCAGTGC
>NZ_SADP02000047.1:0-2968 GCF_004010375.2 Mesorhizobium sp. M2E.F.Ca.ET.209.01.1.1
GGTAAGCGTCCGGTCGTTGCACGTCGCTCAGATCTTGACAGGATTTTCGACTTTCTAAGCCCAAGGCAGGAGTTCATCGAGCCGGTTTACTGGATGACCGTCGACCATGCGGACGAGTACATCGCGCAGCCAGGCATACGGCTCGACGTCGTTGAGCTTGCATGTTTCGATCAACGAGCACAGCACCGCCCATCGGTGCCCACCACCGTCGCTGCCCGCGAAGAGGTGGTTCTTACGGCCGAGCGCGACAGGTCTGATCGCGCGCTCGACCGGGTTGGTGTCGAGCTCGATGCGGCCGTCGTGCAGGAAGCGGGTCAGTCCGTCCCAGCGCGAGAGCGCATAGCGGGCGGCTTCGGCAAGCGTGCTGCGACCCGGCAACAACGGCAGCTGCGCTTCGAGCCAGACCCGCATGGCGTCGACGATTGGTTTGGAGTGGCTGCGCCTGGCTGCAAGCCGATGCCCCGGCGATTGGCCGCGAACGTTGGCTTCGACGGCATAGAGTTCGCCGATCCGTCGCAAGGCTTCCACCGCGATCGGCGCGTTGGTTGCCTGCGCCACGTCGTAGAACTTGCGCCGTGTATGGCTCCAGCACGCGGCCAGAACGATATCTCCCTTGCCTGTAAGACGCTCGAACCCGGCATAGCCATCGACATGCAGAACGCCCTTGAAGTGCTCGAGATGCGATACGGGACGGTCGGCTTTGCGATCCGGCGCAAACAGATAGACCGCAGCCGGCGGCTCCGGTCCGCCCCATGGTCGCTGCTCGCGGGCATATACCCACAGCCTTCCCGTCTTGGTGCGGCCGCGGCCAGGATCGAGCACCGGCACCGGCGTGTCATCGGCAAAAAGATGGTTCGAGGCGAAGACGCTTTTGGCGAGCCGTTCATGCAGGGCTTCCAGCCACCAGCGGGCGCCGCCGACCCAGCCGGCAAGGGTGGAACGCGGAAGCTCGACGCCATTGCGGGCGAAGATCTGCGACTGCCGGTAGAGCGGCGTGTGATCGCAATATTTGCTGACCAGCACCTGTGCCAGCAGCGCCGGCGTCGCCAGCCCACCGGCGATCGGCCGCTCCGGCGCAGGTGCCTGCACCACCGTCTCGCAGGTCCGGCATGCATATTTGGGTCGCGTCGTCCTGATCACGCGAAGCTGTGCTGGAACCCAGTCCAGCATCTCGCTCACGCTCTCGCCGATGGCATGCAGCGCGCCGCCGCAGCACGTGCAGATCATGTGGTCGACATCGACCAGAATGTCCTCGCGCGGCAGATGATCGGGCAACGGCCTGCGATGCGACGGCCGCTCGGCCGGCGGCTTGCCGACGAACGGACGGCTCTCCTGGATGCGCGCGATATCGGCGTCGAGCTCTTCCAGGGCGAGCGCAAGCTGGTCGGGATCGAGGCGCTCGGAGCTGCGGCCGAACTGCGCCCGCTGGAGCTTTTTGATGATCGACTGCAGCCGTTCGATCTCGCCGTCGCGGCTCTGGACCGCAGCCGCCATGTCGCGCACGAGGCGTTGAAGAAGCGCTGGATCGGACGGCAGGTTTTCGAGATCGACCAACATGATCGATTCTATCACAAACTGCCCAGCAACCCAAGGATTCCGGCCTCTTCTACCGCAATAGAAGTGTCGATTTCAGCCCGCCAGCATCGGCCGCCAGAAGCGCTCCGGAGCGCGCCAGTCGATGCCTTCGATGAGCATCGCGAGTTGTGCCGGCGACAGTGCCACCGAGCCGCCAGGCTCAGCCAGGCGCGGCCACATGAACTGTCCGTGGTCCATGCGCTTGGTGAACAGACACAGTCCCGTTCCATCCCAGAACAGGATCTTCAGAAGCGAGGCATTCTTGCCGCGGAAGACGAACAGATGGCCCGAGAAGGGATCCTTCTTCAGATGCTCCTGTATCAGCGTGGAGAGCCCATCGAGACCTTTGCGCATGTCGGTGTGACCCAACGCCAGATGCACTTTAACGCCCGCCGGAACGACGATCATGACGCTTTCTCCTTGCCGGCCAGGTGCCGCTTGACCGCAGCCACAGACGCGCCCGCCGGTGCGAACACGCGCCGCCCGCCATCCAGATCGATCGCCACCATGCCGTCCGGCGGCCGCACGAGATTGCACAAGGCGGCGAGCGCCGGCGGCTCGTGCTCTGCTCCATCAGCGAGCTCGACCAATGCGAGTTCCGGCGCTTTGCGTGCGGTCAGGCCGAACTCTTCGCGCCAGCGGAAGGCCATGCTGGTGGCAATGCCATGGCGGCGACAGACCTGCGCCACGACAACGCCGGGCCTCTCGGTCTCTGCAACGATCGTCCGCTTCTGCTCTTCGGTGAAGCTGCGCCGGTGCGATCGACCGTCCACCGCGTCGGGTGTCAAGCGGTATTGCCGCCGTGCGCAATTAGCAGCGCTGCTTAATTGGGCCCGGGCACTCGGATGAAGAAGCGATCGCCAGTCCATTTCGTCGCCGGATTCTTCCAGGCGATCGCGCCAGATCCGCAACGCATGCCGCGAAAGGCCGAGCGCCGCGGCGTACTCCGCGTGGCCCATGCCGCTCCAGTTCAGCGCCTCGACATGCATGCTCCAGAACGCCCGCAGAGCAATCGGGCCGCTGTCCGTGCGCTTGCCGTAGCGATAGCGCGGGCGCTTTTGGGGACGCTTCGGCTGCTGCGTCTTGCGCTGACGTCCGGTCTTCTTCCGGCGCAAATTCTGCAGCTTTTCCGCACGTTTGCGCAGGTCTTCGCTGCTCACCAGATGGTGCGTCCACAGCTCGAATGTGGTGATCGAAAGATCACGCTGCCGGCAGAATTCCTGCGCACTGAGATTGCTGCTGAGCCAGCACGCGACTTGCGACGACCAGTATGGGCTGTTGGCCTTGGCCCACGAGCGGCGAGGTGCCATCCGGATATCCTCCACAAGACGAAGGAACCCGACATGATGCGAGATTGCACTACTTCAAATATGTGCAGGGACCGGGCGGTTAC
>NZ_SADP02000477.1:0-361 GCF_004010375.2 Mesorhizobium sp. M2E.F.Ca.ET.209.01.1.1
CGGGCATCGGCTCTACGCGCTCGGCCTGCAGCCATATTCCGCGTTTGAGGTCCTCAATTCGTCGTGGATTGCTTCTCTGGAAGAAGCGAACCGGGTTCACCCGCGCCATGTGCCGGAGTTGTTTTCCGGGCGCCGGCACTTCATTCTCACGTTCCACGATTCGACCCTGGAATTCATTGCGCGAGATTTCCAGGTAGGCCTGCGAAAAGGCGCGGTGCTGAAGGCCTTGCTCGAAGCAGTGAACTATTGATGGGCTAGCCTAGCCACAGCCCGGCGACGCTATTCCTGAACGCCTTCGACAAGCTTCTGCAGCGTGGGCCGTGTCGGCGCGAAGAAGGTCGTGCCGGTGTGGGGCGTCGAG
>NZ_SADP02000478.1:0-361 GCF_004010375.2 Mesorhizobium sp. M2E.F.Ca.ET.209.01.1.1
CGGTCGGCCGCCACCGAGACGCGAAACCCCTGACCGTCGAGATAGCGCCCGAGCAGCGTGCGGATTTCGCGGTCGTCGTCGACGACGAGGATGTGGGGTTGTGACTGCATTGCCGTGCCCTTTGCTTGGCGCCGATTATAGGGAGAGCGGCGCGCAAGCGGCATGGAAAATTGCAACGCAATGTTTCTGGCCCGGGGCGGGAAACATTGGGAAACAAATTGCCCTTTTGAGGAAACCTTCGGCAACACGCCGACGCGAAGCAGACAAACACGCTTCCTATCCTCCCGGCGTCCAAAGCATGGATGAAAGGAACACCGTCATGCGAAGCAGACTTCTTGCGCTCGGCCTGTTTTCCGCCGCC
>NZ_SADP02000479.1:0-361 GCF_004010375.2 Mesorhizobium sp. M2E.F.Ca.ET.209.01.1.1
TGCCGACCGAGATGGAGACCATATTGTCGGGCTTGCGCAGGACATCGTAGGACTGCAGCGCGGCGGGCCTCGGCTTGCCGGTGTCGATGACACCGAGAGACTGGTCGGCGGCATAGAGCGTCCAGAAGCGGGCCGTCGGGTATCCGCCTTCGATCGTATAGGCGCCGAGCACCTTGGCGGTCCGGCCCTCAAGTGCCTCGCGCGGCAGTTTGGACAGCACGGTCTTGTCGGCATAGGCGTTGAAGGCCTTCCCGAACTGGGCGAAGTCGATCTGGTTGGTGAAGTCGTTGAACTGGACGAAATCGAGGCTGTCCCGCAACGCCGTGCCGCGCATGGCCGGCCCGATCTGGACGCGCGCATC
>NZ_SADP02000480.1:0-360 GCF_004010375.2 Mesorhizobium sp. M2E.F.Ca.ET.209.01.1.1
AGACGACGAAATCGGCGCTGGCATCGGGCAGGTCGCTGGCCAGCACATCGTCCTCGATGAAGGCGATCTTGTGGGCACGGTGGGCATGCAGACGTTGCATGGCGCGCCGATGCATGCCCGATGAGATGTCGACCGCGGTGATGGCGCCGATATCCGGAAAGCGCTTGAGCAGATGCGGCCAACCTTCGCCGGTCCCTGCCATCAGGTCGTAGCCGGTTGGCCGCGCTGTCTGGGGCGCAGGCATCAGCTGGACACATTGCCGGCGCCAGCGCTCGGTAAAGCCGAACGAGCAGATTAGGCTGAAGGTGATGTAGCGCCCGGAGCAGCGGTCGAAGACGCCTTTGACGAACTGAGCGTCAT
>NZ_SADP02000481.1:0-360 GCF_004010375.2 Mesorhizobium sp. M2E.F.Ca.ET.209.01.1.1
GGTCTGCCACAGCGACTCGCGTGCATCCTCGGCCGGGGCATCCTCGCGCCGTGCACCGGGGCCGAAGGCAAGCGCCTGCCCATCCCAGGCGACGCTGCGCGAAGGAGTGAGGATGGCCCAGCGCATGCCGGTGAAACGACGCGCGAAGAACGGCGCGACCCGGTCGACGATGTGGTGCTGTGGCTCGAACCAGGCGATGAACGCATCAGGCTGGCCAGGCACCTCGCGGAAGCGCACGAATGCCTTCATCTTGTGCGTGTCACGGCGGACGGCCTGGGCAAGGGCCGTCGCGCGCAGGACATCGGCGTCGGCGGGGTTGCTCAGCACTGATCGCTCGCCATGGGCGATGCGCCACAGCAG
>NZ_SADP02000482.1:0-360 GCF_004010375.2 Mesorhizobium sp. M2E.F.Ca.ET.209.01.1.1
AACGATCACGCCTCGCCTACAGCCGGCGGGCCTCCGATGCCCAAGGTAGCTACGGCCACGCCCGCGACCTTCAAATGCTCCGATCTTGAGATAAAGCCCTACAAGGAACTGGAATGCCCCGAAGGCTACGAAAAGGAGCATACCGTCGAGGTCCAGTTCTTCACCGCCGAAGGCGTGCGAGACATGACCTTGGACTGCTGCAAGGACTACGACGACAAGGAAGCGCCATGCATTTGCATGAAAGCGAAATGGCTCGCGGGCGAAGCCGCAAAGGCCAAGGCAGCAGGCGCGCCCGGCAAAAAGGTAGTCGGCAAGAAGCGCAAGACCCCGCACAACCTAAAGTCGGCGGATGCCCGCAAC
>NZ_SADP02000483.1:0-359 GCF_004010375.2 Mesorhizobium sp. M2E.F.Ca.ET.209.01.1.1
GGTCGAGGTAGGCGTCGTCCCTCACCTGCGACCAGGTCGCCGCGAAAGTCTCGTAGGTGACGCGACCGAACAGGAATGCGTCGTAGCGGTCCAGCGCGGCGAGCGCGTGGCCGCGGCTCTCCGCGTCAAAGTACGACCCGGTCCAGGCCCATGGCGAGCCGACCACCCCGTCTAGCGACATCAGCGTAGTTTCGATCAGCTTTCTCATCTGGAATCCTCCTGTTCAATGAGTGGCTGGCAGTTCATGCGGCGTGACGCGATGCACCGAAGGACATCTTCGGCCCAGCGCTCCAGCGTGGTTGCGGTGGTGTTACGCGGACCCGGCGCCTCTATCGCCCAGCGCGCCATCAATAGCCTCT
>NZ_SADP02000484.1:0-359 GCF_004010375.2 Mesorhizobium sp. M2E.F.Ca.ET.209.01.1.1
CGCGCCGTTAGGCAGGCGCGCCGCCACCTTCCCACCCGGCGAGGCGGTCGCCCGGATGTTGAGGAGATCGTCCGGCGCAAGCCCGCCGATAATCGAAATGATCGGTCCCGGCGCATCCTGAGCCAAGGCCGGCAGGACCGAAAGCAGCAATGGAGCGGCCAGCAGCAGCGTCGATGGGAGCGAGACCTTCCGCTTCATGTGAGCTCCGCTCAATCCTTCATGAACCCGGTCCGCAGCGCGTGCGCCCATTCCGGCCGTCCCGCCTGTTCGGCCTGCTTTGCGGCGGCTTCATGGTCGTAGTCCACGGCGATCGCCTCGAAGCGACTGGGATGGCCGTCCGCGCCAAGCTCGACAATGCC
>NZ_SADP02000485.1:0-359 GCF_004010375.2 Mesorhizobium sp. M2E.F.Ca.ET.209.01.1.1
AAACGCGACGGTGCCTACAAGGGCGGTAAACAGCGGTTTGATCGGAACCGAATTAGGGCCTTGTGGGGTGAAGGTCATGGCCCCGCTGGCATCGCAAAACTGATCGGCTGCTCGAGAATGCAGGTCTATCGTATTCTAAATGAATAGTCGGCCGATGAGTCTTCGGAGGATCGGCCTCGGCCGAAACTGAAAGGTCTGGCTAGTACGTCTCGCGACCTGTCCTGACAAGCATGGCGCCGCCGCTGAAAGCGCTCGCCGCGAGTGTCAGCGCAACCGCCTTTTGGCTAACGGGGGATTCTTCGTCGCTCGACCAGTAAGCAATGTGTTCGCAGACTGCGCTGGTGGCTGTTAGACCTCCC
>NZ_SADP02000486.1:0-359 GCF_004010375.2 Mesorhizobium sp. M2E.F.Ca.ET.209.01.1.1
GTCGGCATGCCGAACATCACCTGCCGCAGCGGATCCACCGCGACACCGCCCCAGTTGAAGACGCCGAAATTGCCGGGATAGACCAGCGAGCCTTGCAGCGAGGGCGGCGTGTAGCGCCCCTCGTAGCGCAATTTCTTGAGCTCGATCCGGCACGCCAGCTGGTCGAACATGGTGATGCCCCACATGTCGGCCCCTGTCAGCGCCTTCGGGTTGAAGGAGAGATCGGATGCAGGCTGCGTCGGGGAGGTGTGGTCGCCCTCGATCGCACCGCCCGGCGCCGGCACTTCCTTTACCGGCACGATCGGCTCGCCGCTGCGCCGGTCGAGCACATAGATGTCGCCCTGCTTGGTCGGCCCGAC
>NZ_SADP02000048.1:0-2676 GCF_004010375.2 Mesorhizobium sp. M2E.F.Ca.ET.209.01.1.1
GTGCCGAGAAGCAGGCGCGACGAAAGCTCGGTTCCATAAAGCTCCAACATGCTAGCCGCCCTGCATGGGCGAGAGGATTTCGATCCGGTCGCCGTCGCTCAACTGGAACTCCGCGCGGTTGGCTTTGTGCACGAGGTCGCTGTTGACGGCGGTGGCGAGCCAATCGCCCTCATAGTCGAGCGCGGCAAGCAACTCGGCCAGCGTGGTGGCGGCAATCTCACGCGCCTCGCCGTTGACCATCAGTTTCATGAGCATGCTCCTTGGTTCTGTCTTGACTGAAAACCAGGTCGGCAGCCTGGCGCGCCATGGCGGGGGCGAGGAGAAAACCGTGACGATAAAGACCGTTGATCGCGATGATCTCACCGTCTGTTTCGACGCGTGGCAAATTGTCGGGAAATGCCGGACGGACACCCACACCGGTTTCAACGATCTCGGCCTCACCAAAGGCCGGATGGAGGGCATGGGCGGCGCCCAGCAGCTCCATCATGGAACGCGCCGTCACCGGTCCGGCGCTCTGGCTTTCAATCATCGTCGCTCCGATCATGAAACGGTGATCGGTGCGCGGCACGGCATAAAGCGGAAAGCGTGGATGAAGCAAACGGACCGGCCGCGAAAGCGAGACATCAGGCGTGCGAAGGATCAGCATTTCGCCGCGAACACCGCGCAGCCTGTCATCGGCCGCTGCCATTCCCATGCAGTCTATCTGACGGGCGAAACCCGAAACAGGCCGGGCGTCGCAGCCGAAGTGGAATTTGACACCCATGGTCGCAAGCTTGTCATGAAGTGCCGCCATCGCCGGGCGTGGGTCGAGGTGAGCCTCGTCGGGGAAGAGCAATCCACGCCGGAAGCGGCCGGCGAGGTCGGGTTCCAGGAGCGCAATTTCGTTTTCATCGACGCGCCTATGCCCTGACGTGCGACTGGCGAACCGGTCAAGCTCACCGGCATCACGCGGCGCGGCCACGACCAATGTCCCGGCCCGTGTCACCTGACCCGACAGCACCGCATCCCACCAGTCGGCAGCGTCGCGTCCGAGATCCAGCACCGGCTGCTCCGCGCTTTCGCGCTCGCACCATGGCGCCAGCATGCCGCCGGCGAACCACGACGCGTTGCCGCCAAGGCCATGCCGCATCTCGGCGACTGTGACCGTCGCGCCGCGGGCGGCGAGTTCGAAAGCGACGGTGAGGCCGGCAACGCCGGCCCCTTTGACGAGCACCCTCATGATGGTTTGGGAGCCTCCGGCACGACCGGTACGCCAGTCTCGTCCGCCGGCATGTAGAGATCGCCGCCCTCCCGGTATTTTGCCGCCATTGCCGCCATGCCTTCCTTCTGAGCCTCGGCACGGATGTCGTGGGAAATGCGCATGGAGCAGAATTTCGGCCCGCACATCGAACAGAAATGTGCCAGCTTGTGCGCCTCCTTGGGCAAGGTCTGGTCGTGGAAGGACCGTGCGGTTTCGGGGTCGAGCGACAGGTTGAACTGGTCCTCCCAGCGGAACTCGAAGCGCGCGCGCGAAAGGGCATCATCCCTGGTTTTCGCTGCCGGATGGCCCTTCGCCAGATCGGCTGCATGGGCGGCTATCTTGTAAGTGATCACCCCAATCTTGACGTCGTTGCGGTCGGGAAGGCCGAGATGCTCTTTCGGCGTGACGTAGCAAAGCATTGCGGTGCCGAACCAGCCTATCATGGCGGCACCTATCCCTGAGGTGATGTGGTCATAGCCCGGCGCGATGTCGGTCGTCAGCGGCCCCAACGTGTAGAACGGCGCCTCACCGCACACTGCGAGCTGCTTGTCCATGTTCTGCCTGATCTTGTGCATGGGGACATGGCCCGGGCCTTCGATCATCACCTGGCAGTCCTTTGCCCAGGCAATCTTGGTGAGTTCTCCAAGTGTTTCCAGTTCGGCGAATTGCGCCGCGTCGTTCGCATCGGCGATTGAACCGGGACGAAGGCCGTCGCCGAGCGAGAAGGAAACGTCATAGGCTCTGGCGATGTCGCAGATCTCCTCGAAATGCTCGTAGAGGAAGCTCTCCCGGTGATGGTGCAGGCACCATTTGGCCATGATCGAGCCGCCGCGCGAGACGATGCCCGTGACCCGGTCGACGGTCAGCGGTATGTAGTGCAGCCGCACGCCGGCGTGGATGGTGAAATAGTCGACGCCTTGCTCGGCCTGCTCGATCAGCGTGTCGCGATAGACCTCCCAGTTGAGGTCCTCGGCGATGCCGCCGACCTTTTCCAGCGCCTGATAGAG
Source organism: Mesorhizobium sp. M2E.F.Ca.ET.209.01.1.1 (assembly GCF_004010375.2). Lineage (NCBI taxonomy): Bacteria > Pseudomonadati > Pseudomonadota > Alphaproteobacteria > Hyphomicrobiales > Phyllobacteriaceae > Mesorhizobium > Mesorhizobium sp. M2E.F.Ca.ET.209.01.1.1. The sequence goes on from NZ_SADP02000048.1 coordinate 2,248, forward strand.
CGGCACCGTACCGATCGGCACCGGCGCATTGCGCACGATCCAGTCGCGGATGTTGTGGATGTTGCGGCCGGTCGACAGGTCCATCACCGTGTCCGCGCCCCAGCGGATCGCCCAGACCATTTTTTCGACCTCTTCGGCCATCGATGATGTGACAGCCGAGTTACCGATGTTGGCGTTGATCTTCACCAGGAAATTTCGCCCGATGATCATCGGTTCGCTCTCGGGATGATTGATGTTGGCGGGAATGATTGCGCGTCCGCGCGCCACCTCGTCGCGCACGAATTCGGGTGTGACGAAATCTGGGATCGCCGCGCCGAAGGCTTCGCCGTCGCGTTGCAGCTTGCCGCGCATCACCTCGCGGCCGAGATTCTCGCGGATGGCTACGAACTCCATTTCTGGCGTGATGATGCCGGCGCGCGCATAGGCAAG
>NZ_SADP02000487.1:0-359 GCF_004010375.2 Mesorhizobium sp. M2E.F.Ca.ET.209.01.1.1
CAAAGACGGAACAAAGACACCTGATGAACGATCCGGATTACCGCGCGTACGCGCAATGGATCGCGAGAAACGGCCTCTTCGCGCAGTTGGCTCGCGCGCTCCGCCATGACAGAAACAGCAGAAACGATAAAGCTCAAGCCTCTGCCAGCTCGCGGCTTCATTGGGACGAATAGCTTCATTGGGAGGCAATGTGACCACACAAAAAGCCTTGGATAGCGCCCGCAGCTACCTGACTCAACTGTTGGGCATTGCGCACAGTCAATCGAGCCAACCTGCACTACAGATTCCCCTCTCCGATGCAGACTGGGCGCGAGTGCAGAACCTCTTTCCGGAGCATCTCCGCACGCGCGGACGCCCCC
>NZ_SADP02000488.1:0-359 GCF_004010375.2 Mesorhizobium sp. M2E.F.Ca.ET.209.01.1.1
CCGCGCCACGCGCCAGCCGAATTTCGGCATGCCGGAGAGTTCCTCGCCCGGCAACGCCGCGACGACGCCCTCACGAACCAGCACCCAGCCGGCCCTTGTGAGCCTGAAGGCGGCGGCGAGGCTGCTCATTGCCCATCCTGATTCAAGAGGGCCTTGGTCAAAGGGGCCTGCTTCAAAGGATCCTGCCTCAAAGCTTCCAGCCGGAATGAAGGGGGTCAACATGCAGAAGTCGGCCAACTCCTTCCGGCTCGAACATACGCGGGTCGGCGAACGCAACTTCTTCGGCAACAACATCATCTATTCACCGGATTCCCGCGTCGGCGACAATTGCCTGCTCGGCACCAAGGTGCACGTGCCGG
>NZ_SADP02000489.1:0-359 GCF_004010375.2 Mesorhizobium sp. M2E.F.Ca.ET.209.01.1.1
ATGTTCACCGCGTGCAGGAGGAAACCTTCTTTGTGCTTGAGGGAGCATGCGTGTGGCATGTAGGGAACAAGACGATGCACGCAACCCCAGGTACTTTCCTGTTTATTCCACCGGGGGCGCCGCACAATATCACCAATATCGGCGAAAAGCCTGCGCGGGTGCTGATGACCGTCTCTCCGCCTGGGCATGAACACTATTTCGAAGAACTTGCCAAACTGGCTACACACAGCTCTCCGGATCCGAAAGCGCTTGCCCACTTGCGGGACCGTTACGACACTGACCAGCTCTCGACCCTGACAATAAAAGTGTAGGCTTTGATTTGCGGTATCGCGTAATGGCGCAAGCCGCGCATCGTCGGC
>NZ_SADP02000490.1:0-358 GCF_004010375.2 Mesorhizobium sp. M2E.F.Ca.ET.209.01.1.1
GTCGCCGCATCCTGCGCCTTGGCGCGGCTGCCCAGTCGGACGTGGCAGCCTCCGCACCTTCGCGCGGCGCCCGATTGCTCGCCAGCGTGGCGGTGCTTGCCGTCCCGCTGCTGAGTTGGGGGTTGTACGGCGTGCTCGGCTCTCCCGAATTGCCCTCGCAGCCGCTGGCCGAACGCCTCGCCAAGAATCCCGCCGACTCCTCGGTCGACGAGTTGGTCGCCCGCGCCGAGGCACATCTCGCCGCCAATCCATCCGACGGCAAGGGTTGGGACGTGCTGGCGCCGATCTATCTGCGCCTGCAGCGCTTCCCTGACGCGGTGACCGCCTACCGCAATGCCATCCGCCTCGACGGCGACAG
>NZ_SADP02000491.1:0-358 GCF_004010375.2 Mesorhizobium sp. M2E.F.Ca.ET.209.01.1.1
CATATCGTCGCCAAGTCGCTCTATGGCGAGGATCATCTCGTAGGCCGCGGCCCAGTGGCGGATGGCAATGTCGAGATAGCTCACCCGGCGGAAATTCTGGAACAGCCAGATCATGCCGTCGACATCTTCGGCATGATTTCCGCCGCCAAGGAAGCCTAGCCGCGCCGCGCTTGCGTCAGGCTCCGCCTGTTCGAGCGCCAGCCGCGCGGCACGATCGGCGAGCGGCACGGCGATGGCCTGGCGATATTCGCCGAAATACTCGTCCCGGCCGGTATCGGCATAGAGGTTCAGGAAATAGATGGCGTGCTTCTGCCCCTTCGACCATTGGCTTTCGCCACCGACATAGGCGCGCACGGCC
>NZ_SADP02000492.1:0-358 GCF_004010375.2 Mesorhizobium sp. M2E.F.Ca.ET.209.01.1.1
GGTCCGAGCATGCGGCGGCCCTGGTCTATTTCGAGAACCGCTGGCAGCACGGGATGCGCGCCGAGAAGGGGCGGCTGCGCCAGGCGCTGCCGCTGGTCGTGGTCACCGAAAACCTGCTCGACCACGAGAATTTCGTCACTCTCGACGAGGACGACAATGCTTTCGTCAGCTTCAAGGCACCGTCGGACTACGCGGTCAAAGGCATGGCCCGGGCGCTTGAGAAATTGCCTGGACTGCTTGCCCCGCTACCGGTGGAGCGGTTGTTCGACCGCGGGATCCGGCCAACGGAATCGCATGTCCAGGGCACGTTGCGGATGGGCACCGGCCCGGCCGATTCGGTAATCGACAGCAACATGAT
>NZ_SADP02000493.1:0-358 GCF_004010375.2 Mesorhizobium sp. M2E.F.Ca.ET.209.01.1.1
CGTTCCCGTCGTCTTACGGGACTCGAGATCCGCCTGTGCCTTCGCCGCGTCCTTCAGCGCATAGCGCTGGTTGATCACGATCTTCACGGCGCCGCTCTTGACCACGTCGAACAACGCTTCCGCCGACTTCACCATGTCCTCGCGCCTGGCGTTGTAGACGAAGAGCGTCGGACGCGTGACAAAGAGCGAGCCCTTCTGCGCCAGGATCGACATGGAGAAAGGCGGGATCGCCCCGGAAGACTAGCCGAAGCTGGCGAACGTGCCGAGCGGCCGCAGGCAGTCTAGCGATGCTGGAAAAGTGTCCGCGCCGACGGACTCGTAGACGACATCGCATTTACGGCCCTGCGCCCGGGCCGAA
>NZ_SADP02000494.1:0-358 GCF_004010375.2 Mesorhizobium sp. M2E.F.Ca.ET.209.01.1.1
GCCGAAAGCGCCAGGCGCCGGATCGGCAGCGTGTTGGTAAAGGGCGTGACGGTGAGGTCGGGTTCGAGCACGCCCGCCAGCTCGGGCATCGGCACGCCGTCCCTGGTCCAATGACCATCGCCATCGGAGGCCAGGACAAGCGTCCGGCCATCGCCGATCATATCGACCGTGACACTCTTCGCGTGCCAGCCGGCATCGCAGGTAATGCGGTAGCGGACCGCAAATGGCGTCTCGCCCGAGCAGATGACGACTGAATCGGCCAGGAACCGGCCCGCTTGCTCCCCCAGCACAAGATGTTCGAAGCCCGGTCCATCCCACTCGCGCCAGCGCACGATCTTGGCATCTTGCGGCATCAATC
>NZ_SADP02000495.1:0-358 GCF_004010375.2 Mesorhizobium sp. M2E.F.Ca.ET.209.01.1.1
AAGTCGCGATTGTCGGTCATGAATCACCAATAGCATGTCGCAAAAGCGCGCTACGTGACGCCGTCACTAATTCGTAGGCAGCCGCACTGGTCGCGTCCGCTATCCACCGTTCAGTTGCTTTTCGGAGCGCTGCTCGATCTTCGGTTTGGCAGTTGAGATAGCCAACACGGGCCAGGAACTCAGTCAGCTCGACCTCAGGCACGTCGACCACAAGCGGCATCCGGCCTTGGCGAAGTCGCTGCCTGTGCCTGCGCATCCGTTCGGTGCCGCTCATGGCAACAGCCCCATGATGCCGGCCAGGACGATTCCGACGCTCGCCGCGAAAATCAGAATTCTTACGCTTTTGCGCAGGCCGATT
>NZ_SADP02000496.1:0-358 GCF_004010375.2 Mesorhizobium sp. M2E.F.Ca.ET.209.01.1.1
GGCAGCCGCATTTCGCCCTTGGGCCGGGCGCACAGGCAAGGAGCGTGGCAAAATCCTGAACCGCTGGTACGACCTCATCATTGCCAACCGCGCCGATCTTGCCGCCATCCTTACCGGTGAGCAGGGCAAGCCCTTGGACGAAGCTCTGGGTGAGATCGACTATGCGGCATCTTATGTCGAATTCTACGCCGAAGAAGCTAACCGCGTCGCAGGCGAGATATTGTCGTCTCATCGTGTCGATGCGAGGCTGTTCGTGTTGCGCCAGCCGATCGGTGTGGTCGCCGCAATAACCCCGTGGAACTTCCCGGCGGCCATGATCACCCGGAAGGTCTCGCCAGCTCTGGCGGGTGGCTGTCCG
>NZ_SADP02000049.1:0-2289 GCF_004010375.2 Mesorhizobium sp. M2E.F.Ca.ET.209.01.1.1
TCCTGTCCTCAAGGCCTTCCATCAGCGTCTCATTGCCAAGGGCAAAGAGCCCAAGGTCGCGCTCGTCGCCGTCGCGCGAAAGATCCTGACCATCCTCAGTGCAATGATCCGAAACAACGAACCTTGGAATCCAAACAGGCTCTGACAAACACAGTTGCTCATCCGTCTCGGCGCTGCGCGCCGATCCGCCTTCCCCCAAACAAGGAGATAAGGTAAGCTGGCGCTTACTCATCCGCCTTGAACGTCTGCTTCTGCTGGCCGAGCCCTTCGATGCCGAGCTCCACGACGTCGCCGGCCTTCAGGAACACCGGCGGCTTCATGCCCAGCCCGACGCCGGGCGGGGTGCCGGTGGAGATGATGTCGCCGGGATGCAGCGACATGAACTGGCTGAGATAGGAGACAAGATACTTCACGCCGTAGACCATGGTCTTGGTCGAGCCGTTCTGCATGGTCTTGCCGTTGACGGTCAGCCACATCTTCAGGTTCTGCGGGTCAGCGACCTCGTCCTTGGTCACCAGCCACGGGCCGGTCGGGCCGAAGGTGTCGCAGGACTTGCCCTTGGTCCACTGGCCCTGGCGCTCGGCCTGGAAAGCACGCTCCGACACGTCATGCGCGACGGCGTAGCCGGCGACATAGTCCAGCGCGTCGTCCTCCGAGACATATTTCGCCGTCTTGCCGATGATGACGGCGAGCTCGACTTCCCAGTCGGTCTTTTCCGAACCACGCGGGATCAGCACGTCGTCATCGGGCCCGACGATCGCCGAGCTTGCCTTCATGAAGATGATCGGTTCCGGCGGCACGGTGGCGCCGGTCTCGGCGGCGTGATCGGAATAGTTGAGGCCGATGCAGATGAACTTGCCGGTGCCGGCGACGCAGGCGCCAAGGCGCGGCTTGCCGGAGACCACCGGCAGCGACTTGGGATCGAGCTTGGAGAGCATCTCCAGCGAGGCCGGATGAAGTGCCGTGCCGGCGATATCGGCGACATGAGCGGAAAGGTCGCGGATATTCCCATCCGCATCAAGCAGGCCGGGCTTCTCGCTGCCAGCTTCGCCATAGCGCAACAACTTCATCTCAATGTTCTCCACCTTGCGGCCAAGGGCCGGTTTTGCAAATTCCCATCAAAGCCAGCCGACCGTAGTCGCCGACCAAACCGGCGGCAAGCGAGCCTGCTGCGATGCCGACCAAATCGTCGGGATTTTCAGACGTTTCGATCCGATAGCCCCGCCGACATCCGCGCCTTTCGTCAGATCGACCAGCCGCCGTCGATGTTGTAGGCCTGCCCCGACGTGTAGGTTGCGCCGGCAAGGTAGACGGCGAGATCGGCGATCTCCTCCGGCGTGCCAAGCCGGCCCATCGGCTGACGGGCGATGAAGGCCGCGCGTGCTGCCTCATAGTCGCCCTGCGCATGCATGCGATCCTGCAGCGACGGGCTTTCGACCGTGCCCGGACAGATGGCGTTGCAGCGGATGCCCTTGGCGACATAGTCGGCGGCGACCGCCTTGGTCAGGCCGACCACGGCCGCCTTGGTCAGACCGTAGACGAAGCGGTTCGGCACGCCTTTCTGCGAGCTTGCCAGCGACGCCATGTTGATGATCGAGCCGTCGCCGCGTTCCAGCATGCCGGGCAGCACGGCGCGGATGGTGCAGATCATCGAGCGGACATTGAGGTTGAGCGCGAAGTCGAGGTCCTCGTCCTTCATCTCCAGAATGGAGCCGCCATGGACGAAACCGGCGCAGTTGAACAGGACGTCGACCCGGCCGATCTCGGCGAAGGCGGAAGCGACGGCCGCGTCGCTCAGCACATCGAGTTTGCGGGTTTTTATGCCGGCAGTTTTGGCGAGCTCGGCCAATAGCGGTTCATTGATGTCGGTGGCGTGAACGGTCGCGCCCGCCTTGGCGAAAGCCAGCGCGCTTGCCCGGCCTATGCCTTGCGCCGCCGCGGTGACGACAACCACCTTGCCTGCCAGATCCGCCATGTTTCTTCTCCTCGCCTGCCTGGAGCCTTTCGCCTCTAATCGATGGCCGGCCCCGGCGTCGTGTGCCAGACAGCCGGCATCGTGCGGTCAGGCTTCCGCTTCACAGATAAAGATGTTTTTTCTCGTTAAAGAGCACGCGCGCGAGCGTCAAGCCCGAACGCGTTCACCTTCGCGACAGCTGCTTTAACAGGCTGCGGAAAAACCGGAGCCGTGGGGCCGTTTTGCGTTTGGTTGATGCGAGATCGGCTTATGCGAGGGTCATTTTAGCGGCTCTTTCGGCTGGTTTTGCCGCGATCGGCCGGTTTGAGGTGGAT